>CACYAW010000058.1 GCA_902772455.1 uncultured Bacteroidales bacterium | reverse complement strand
TCTGTATTGCTACAATAACCAGTTGACCTCGCTCAACGTGACGGGTCTGACTCACCTTTTGAACTTGAACTGCATGAACAACCCTGACCTTGGCAGCATCACTGGCCTGAGTGACTGCTCGGCCGTGACTTATCTTAACTGCTCTGACTGCGGCCTCAACAGCCTGGATGTGGGCCACATGAACAATCTGGGAGATCTGTGGTGCAGCAACAATCTGTTCACTACACTCTCGGTAAATAATAAACCCCAGTTGACGGCCCTGGCTGTCAACGGAAATCCATTCCTTGAAGAATTAGAATGCTACTCTTGCGCCCTGACCCGTTTGGATGTTTCTGATTGCCCTGTACTGAATTATATCGATTGCGAGGAAAACCAATTGACTGAACTGGACGTCACCAGTTGCCCGGCGCTCATGTACCTCCTCTGCCCATACAATCAACTGACCGAACTCGACATCAGCCACAACTCTGAACTCCTTTACCTCTGGTGCCGAGACAACCAGTTGACAAGTGTAGACCTGAGCACTTGTCCCGACGGTTTCCTTTCTCTTGACTGCCGTAACAACCAGATTGAGGGCACTATCGATGTCTCGAGGTTTGCCGACTTGCTCCATTTACTGTGCAACAATAACCAGATATCTCAAGTGGTACTCGGTAACCATGACGAGCTTTATTACCTTTTTGTCGCTGCCAATCAGTTAACGAGTCTTGATGCCAGTGGCTGCCCTGCCCTGCAAAAACTTTATGCTCAGACCAATCAGCTGACGAGCCTGCCACTGGCCAATTGCCCTGATTTGATTGAATTGCCCATTTTCTATAATAAAATCAATGCCAGCAAGATGGGTGAGATTGTCGATGCGCTACCCATGCGCAACGCCGATGAACACGGAAAACTTTATGCCGTTATCGATTATGATCCCGAATACGATACAGCAGAGGGAAATGCCATTACTGCAGCCCAAGTCAGCCAGGCCAATGCCAAGAACTGGGATGTCTATCATTGGTCTTGGAAGGAAGGCGAAGGTTGGGAACTCTATACCGGCAGCTCGTTTGTGCGCGGCGACGTGAATGGCGACGGCAGCGTCAACATCAGCGACGTGACGGCCCTGATCGACCAGCTGTTGGGCGGCGGCACCATCAGCGACCCTGCTGCCGATGCAAACCAGGACGGCAACGTCAACATCAGCGATGCCACTTCCATTGTCGACTACCTGCTTGCGGGCAATTGGCCCTCGAAGGTGATGCGTGCCGGCACCGGCGTTAGCGCCGTCGGCGGGCCGCATTTCGTTGACAGCGAGAGCATTGTCCTCGAAAAGCCGCAACGCAAGCGCCATTAATTTCTTAACTATCTAAATACATAAGATTATGAAAAAGTTGATATTCATACTTATTACTGTGCTGATGGCAGCACTCGCTGCCCGTGCCGACGTGACAATCAACGCCACCAACTTCCCTGACGCGAACTTCCGCTCCTACCTGATGAGCGAGTATCCCAGCGGCATCATTACCACGGCGCAACTCAATGCCCGCACCGAACTGATCTTGGAAAACAAGGGCATCTCTAATCTGACGGGTGTGCAGTATTTCACCCAATTGACGAAGCTGGACCTGTATAATAACAACCTGACCACGATCAATGTGAGGGCCCTCACCAAATTGACATATCTGAATCTCGGATTAAACAAGCTGACGTCAGTCAATGTGGACAACAATACGGCTCTGGAGCAATTGTATCTCCAGAACAACCAGCTGACCAGCGTAACACTAAACTTCTTCAGTGACCTGAGGACGTTGTGGGTATTCAACAACCCCAACCTGACATACCTCGATTGCACCGGCAACAATCTCGACAATCTTAATATCTATAATTGTACCGCGTTACAGACCCTCAGCTGTTTCTACAACGCCAACCTGAACACCATCCAGGGCCTGGAGAGCTGCACTGCCTTGACCTACCTGGACTGTGAGGACTGTGCCATCACCGAGTTGCCTGGTCTGGCCAACATGACCAACCTGCAGACTCTGTGGTGCCGCAATAACAAGCTGACGGGCAGCCTCGACGTCAGTAACCTGAGCCAGTTGAATAAACTCAGGGTCTCGGGCCTCATTTTTCTCAACTGCAACCATAACGAATTAACCGACTTGGACCTCAGTGGCTGCACAAGCCTTGCATACGTTTGGTGTAGAAGTAACCAGTTGACCTCGCTGGATTTGAGCCCCTGTAATAGTAATACTTTGGCATCAATTGACTGCAGGTATAACCAGATCTCGAGTCTTGATGTCGGCAGGTTTGCTAATCTTTACCAACTGGCTTGTACCAGCAACCAGATTTCAAGCTTGCAGCTTGCTAACCACACGAATCTTTACGACCTGTGGTGCGGAATGAACCATCTCACAAGTCTCGACCTGAGTGGTTGTACCAGCCTTGAAACAGTAGATGCTCTAGACAACCAGATTGCAAGCATGAATGTGAGCAATTGCCCGAATCTTAAAACTATGACTATTTATTACAACTACCTCACGGGCTCTGCGATGGGAAATCTGATTGCCAGTCTGCCCACACGCAGCGGGGATACGGGGAATATGTATGCTATCGTTGATCGCTATCCCGATAGTGGTTCAACCGACGAGGGGAATGTCATTACTCCCGCCCAGGTCAGCCAAGCCAACGCAAAGAATTGGGCTATCTACCATTATGATTGGTATAATAACTCCTGGGAGCCCATGGCCGGCAGCTCGTTCCAGCGCGGCGACGTGGACTGTGACGGCAGCGTGAATATTACCGACGTGACGGTTCTTATCGACTATCTGCTGAGCGGCACGACACCTCCTGTCGCGGCCGACTGCGACCAGGATGGCAGCGTAAACATCACCGATGTGACCGTTCTGATCGACTACCTGCTCGCGGGCTCGTGGTAAGTTTCTAGTCCGTAGTCCTTAGTTTGCATCTGTGTTCTTGGGGCATTCCGCAAAGGAGGTAAGTTGCTGATTTGGAAACAAGAAGGGCAAGAAAGACAAAAATATTGATTATCTATTAAATATATTATAATTTGTACGTCTTGCCTTTCTTGTTTTCTAACAAGCTCGCTACGCTCGTAAGACATAATTAATATTGAGTTACGATTTATGAAAAAAACAACCAGAATTTTAGTATTGCTTATCCTGGGCGCCTGGTGTGCGGGGGCGCTTGCGCAATCCTACAAGCAAGTCAACGACATCCCTTATACCAGCAAGACCGATGCCTACTCGCTGGAGCGGCTGAAGCTGGACATTTACCACCCCGACGGAGTGGCAGGCCGACCAGTCGTCGTGTGGTTCCATGGCGGGGGACTGGAAGGCGGCAACAAGGAGATTCCCCCACAATTGCAGGAAAAGGACATGGTTGTGGTCGGCGTCAACTACAGGCTGTTGCCACGGGTGACCGTCAGGGAAATCCTCGATGATGCCGCCGAGGCGGTAGCATGGGTGTTCAGTCACATCGAGCAATATGGCGGTGCCCCGAGCAAGATTGTCGTGACAGGCCACTCGGCAGGCGGCTACCTCTCGATGATGCTGTGCCTTGACAAAAAGTGGCTGGCGGCTTATGCCATCGATGCCGACAGCGTGATGATGTATGTCCCGTTCAGCGGTCAGGCCATCACCCATTACAACGTGCGCAAGATGCAGGGCATCACGCCCTTGCAACCCACCATCGACGAGTATGCGCCGCTCTACTGGGTGCGCGGCGACTGCCCGCCGCTGGTGCTCATCTGCGGTGACAGGGAGCTGGAACTCTACGGACGCTATGACGAGAACCAGTACCTTGCCCGCATGATGAAACTGGCAGGCCACCAGCAGACCTACCTTTACGAGATTGACGGACACGGGCACGGCGGCATGGTCGCCCCCAGTTTCCACATCCTTGAGACCCACCTGAAACAGCTACTCGGCCAACCGGTCGATCCCTGATTGGATGATGCGGTCAAGGACAAAAAACCGACGTGTGATAACCCACATCTTACAACAATTTAGTAACTTTGCAGTTTTAACGGACTTAAAACCTTTCTAGACATGAGCAACGACAAGACTTTGCAGCCGATGGCCGGCATGACACTAGAGGAAATGCAGGATGCGGTCTCCGCATTAGGTATGCCACGTTTTGTGGCCAAACAACTCGCGCAATGGATTTACCAAAAACGCGTGAATGACTTTGACGAGATGCTGAACATCTCCAAGGCTAACCGTGAGCTGCTGGCTAGCCGTTACTGCGTGGGCCTGTATCCACCCAGCCAAGCTGCCGCCAGCGAAGACGGCACGGTGAAGTACCTGTTTGACGTGGGTGACAAGCAGGCCGTTGAATCGGTCTATATCCCCGAAGACGACCGCGCCACCTTGTGCATCTCGTCACAGAAAGGGTGCCGCATGAACTGCTACTTCTGCATGACAGGCAAGCAAGGCTTCCACGGCAACCTCACTTCCAACCAGATCATCAATCAGGTGCTGAGCATCCCCGAGAGCGAGACGTTGACCAATGTCGTGTTCATGGGCATGGGCGAGCCGCTGGACAACCTCGACGAGGTGCTGCGCGTCATCGCCATCCTGACCGAACCGTGGGGCCTGGCATGGAGCCCCAAGCGCGTCACCGTCTCGACCGTGGGCAAGAAACCCGAGCTCAAGATCCTGTGCGAGCAGACCAGCGTCCACATCGCCGTGAGTGTGCACAACGCCGTCCAGGAGGAACGCTCGTCGATGATGCCCATCGAGCGCCTCTACCCCATTGCCGATGTCATGGAGATGCTTGGCAACTATGACTTCGCCCACCAGCGCCGCCTGTCGGTGGAATACATCTGCTGGCAGTGGTTCAACGACGACATCCAGCATGCCGAAAAACTGCGCGAGCTGCTGCCTAATGAGCATGTGCGCGTGAACCTCATCCGTTACCACATGATCCCAGGTATTGAGAAACTGCGCACCAGCAGCGACGAGAGGATGACCTACTTCCGCGACTACCTCAACGGCAAGGGCGTGACCTGCACCATCCGCCGCAGCCGTGGCGAGGACATTGCAGCCGCCTGTGGCCAGCTCGCCGGCCAAGTGCGCCGCAAACAGCAAGCGGCCGCTAAAGACGGCAAGCCCGACAAGCCTGCCCCCAAACAGCCCCGCAACAGCAGGAGCAAATAATTACCCACCACTTTAATCATTCAAGGCTATGAAAAAGTCCATAAGATTTATCCTGTTGCTGGCAACAACGGTCCTTGCTGCCCAGTCACTCCTTGCAGCCGAGCCCACCAACTATTACAAGAACGCAATGGGTAAAAGCGATGAGGCGCTGATGAAGGCATTAAGGGACATCATTCGTGAACACAAGGAAGTAACGTATTCCAGCGGATTGCTGAATGCATTCAGAATCGCTGACACCGATGATGAGGGTTACATTATCGACATCTACAGCAACATCCGTTATAAGCCCAGTGACAGCGGCTCATCGGCATCGCATATCGGCGAGGGTTATAACCGTGAGCACAGTTTCCCCCGCAGCTGGTTTGGTGGTGAGGTCGCTCCCATGAACACCGACGTTTTCCACATCTACCCCACTGACATCAAGGTCAACGGCCAGCGCGCCAACTACCCTTATGGCGTGTGTGCAAATGGCACTCGACTGACTTACGGCGATTATGTCGCTAAGGGCAAACTAGGCCCCAGCACTTATCCAGGCTATACCGGCACCGTGTTTGAACCCGATGATGAATATAAGGGTGACTTGGCACGCACCTATTTCTATATGGCGACCTGTTACATGATCGAATTGCCCTCATGGCCTAGCTACCCCCAACTTGATTATAGCACCAATGGATACAAAGCCTTCTCGACATGGACCATCAACATGCTGATGGAATGGACCCGTTTGGATCCTGTGAGCGAGAAAGAAATCAAGCGCAACGAGGCCGTCTATGGCATTCAGGGTAATCGCAATCCCTTCATCGACCATCCCGAACTGGCCGAGTACATCTGGGGCGAGAAACAGTCAGTACCTTGGGGAGAAGATGATTCCCGACCCAGAATCACTGCACCGCAAAATGGACTGGTATTTGATATGGGGACTTGCACTGTGGATGAACAGTTAGAGTATATGATCTATCTGGAGGGCAAAAACCTGACCGAGGACCTCACGCTGACATTCAGCGATAGCCACAACTTCTTGGTCACTCCCAGCACCTTCCCAGCCAGCACAATCAATAATGGCACCATGTTGACCGTCACATTCAAGCCCACAGCCGAAGGCACATTCTATAACGAAATGACCTTGGGCAGCAGCGAGGCATCCACCTCGTTTAAGGTCTTTGCCACAGCCACCAAGAAAGACGATCCGAATCCCCCCGTCACACCTGGCGACAGTATCACGGAAGACTGGGAAGGCTGTACGACCGGCGGCTACTGGACCAGGCAAGTGCAAGGCCACGCTTGGTTATGGGACTTCACCGATGCCGGCATTTGGGGCGATAGCAACAGCCATGACGAACTCTCCTGCCGCCTGGGCAAGACCAGCAACAGTGCCATTGCCATGGCCGAAGATATGGACGGCGGCATTGGAGCCATCGGTTTCTGGGCTACATGCTTTGGCAGTGATGCCGACGCCACACTCAGGGTGGACTACAGCACCGACAAGGGTTTGTCTTGGACAACGCTAGACCAGTTCACCTTCACAAGAGGCATCTTGCAGCATATCATTATGGATGTTTACTTGAAGAGCAGCGCGCGCTTCCGCATCGTGCAGACCGCCGGCTCACGCGTCAACATCGACGATATCACGCTGTACAAACTCATTGACGATCCCACTCTGGGCGATGTAAATGGTGACGGCGAGGTCAATATTGCTGACGTCAATTACGTCATAAGAGCCATCTTGAGTGATCAGACGGATGAAAAATGCGACGTTAACGGCGACGATGAGGTGAACATTGCCGATGTCAACTTCATCATCAAAATCATCCTGGCATCCTGACGCCACACGCATCACTTTTGAGACTCCGCCGTCTTACTAACAACAGCAATAAAAACTCTTTTATATTCGTTTAATAATAAACCCATTAATGACTTTTTTATTATGAAAAAATTATTCTTATTGATCGCCTTTTTGTTCAGTATTTCGACCATCTCGGCCGATACTTACTTTGAGATTGATAACACTGAGGTTCCTTATGCCTCGTTAGGCAAGAGGCTCAAAGTGCCTGTTAAAGCCCACTTCTCAGGAAGATTGAACGCATGGCAGATCTACTTCACGCTGCCTGAAGGCTTGACGCTTTTTACCGCTCAATCGACTTCACAAATGAATGTCTATTTCTATGACAGCGAAGGAGAATTGGATTCTATTACCCCTAGTGTATCGACGGGGTCTATTCCTACTGTTCTCTCAGTCATCATGACCACGGGATACTGGGATCCAGATGGAGACGGAGAGTTTGAGTGCTATGGTCCTGTGAAATGGGAAGCCGGTGATTATGACAATTTCTTTAATCTCTATTTCAACGTGTCTTCTGATTTTAAGGGCGGTGAGCTTATTATGCAGACTTATCCATCATCAAGCTATGACCTCCGAGGTGGAACCATCATCGACACTGGTGACCAAGGTCTGTCATTCACCACATCAACGGTCTTCACTGTTGAGCAGATAAAGCCTGGTGATGTTGATGGAAATGGCAGTCTGAGCATTGCTGATGTCACCGTACTCGTTGATTATCTGATCGGATTTGAAGTTGACATCGTACTTGATGCCGCCGATGTTAACGGCGATGGAGATATCAACATCGCCGATGTGACCAGTATCGTTGACCAATTGCTTAACCAATAAAAGCTGACCTATAGGTCAAATTGCAGGATAGGAAGTGCCTGTAGAGCCGGTGAACTCCGGTTTTACAGGCACTTAAATATTTTACGTGAGCTCGACAAGAATAAAGCGTTGATGATCAATAAGCCCACTATGAGGGTGTGACATCATTCGCCTCAGGTTTTTCACTCGGTGCTGTCAATTTTTATATCCTTCAGGCGGTGAGTAATCTCATTCAACTTGTTGACCACCAGATACCTGTTTCCATACAGGTCCAGCACAGTCCATTGATGGGTCAACACGATAGTATCGGGATAATGCGAGGCCTTGATGGCCAGCTTCTTGAAGAAGGAAGCCGTCGAGGCATCGTCAAGTGGCCTCAACAGGTAATTGACCTCGGTGACCTGCTCCCTGTCGCCCAAGCGCTTGATATAGAAGCCATAGGGCGATTTCAGGTTCAAGGTGTCGTAATGCTCGGGATGGGGCTTGAGGTCATCGAGCAGCACCTTAGGCAAGAAAATGAGAGAGTCGCGGTGATAGGTGGCCGCAATGCTTGACGGCTCGGTGCGCGGGTCAAAATTGGTGGCGTAGTCCGATGTGTCCTTCTCAATCATCGTGCACATGAACGAAGTGAAGGGACCCGCATCGTGCTCCTGAGTGCTGATGATGCCGTCAGGATTATGCTCGATCTGATTCACCAGGCGCTCGGTTTCCTGCCAGTTGGGTACAGCATGAATCATCACCATCCCGTAAAACGCGACGAGTCCAACAGAAAGCAAGAGGCCAATCCTGTTTAAAGCAGCAGCGTTGAATACAGGTACCGCCTCACCCAGGAGCCGCAACAGGAAGACCATCGAGAAAAACTCCAAGCCGAAGGCCGGTCGCGTGATGGGCATACCTGAGGCAAAGACGATTCCGAACGAGAGCAAGACCGCAATAATCAGATGGACATTGTGCTTAAGCACTCGTGCCACAATATCCCTGTGCCTGATGCACATGGCAAGTGTCACAATCACGGCAAGATAGACAAGCCTGAGTTGGGAAAGCACGGTGCAGAAGGGCAACAGTTTCTTGAGAATCAGCGCCTTGTACATACCCGAAGACGCGCCCGAGCGGGTAATGAGCGACGGGGCGAAAGTGGCCATACAGGTTCCCGCTACCAGAATCAGCGCCAGCCAGAAGCCTCGGGTTTTGCAGGACTTCCTGATGGTCAGCACATTGATGGCGACCAAGGCGGCCGCCAGGGGCAGAACGATGCCCTCGTGCGTCCATCCCAGCAGGAATACCAGCGGACACAACAGCATCACACGCCAGTCAACAGGCAACGACCTGTTTTTCTCATAATACCAGAGGAAAAGCAAGACGCCCGTCGAGCACCACAGGTAGTTGACGCTGCCCGTTACCCACAGGAAGGTCTCGCAGAAGGTAGGGAGCATCAAGACCAACGCCACCACCACGGCATAGGAGAAGAGGGTCAATCGGCCGGGACCGGCAACCTGACGGCGAAGCAGATAGATGAACGCGGCAAAGACCAGGGCATTCATCACATTGAAAACCTGCTTGCCTAAGAGGCCGCAGAACAGCTGGGCAGTCCACTGGACTACCGTGCGGCCGTTCCACGCGAAATAAAAGCCATACTGGGAACGAAAGACATCCCACAGGTTGCTGATGCGCTGGGAATAGTCGGGACCAGTCTTGTCGAACACGAATTTATAGACGTAGTCGTCCAGAAACTCGGGTGACAGCAGGTTATGGATGTAGAAGGCAATAGTGACTAGCGCCAGAACCAGCAATCCACGGTTGTTGTCGAACCACTTCTTGTGTGAGGATGGCGCTGTCATTGCCTAGAAGAGTATAAAAAGCTCGTCTTTTACTTCACGGGGATTTTGTCGATGCGGCGTTGGTGACGGCCACCCTCATAGGGGGTCGTCAAGAAGGCCTCCACCATGCAGATGGCCTCCTCGTCGGTGACGAAGCGGCCAGGCATGGCCAAGACGTTGGCATCGTTGTGCTGACGGGCCAAGCGGGCCACCGCCAGGCGCCAGCACAGGGCCGAACGCACGCCCTGGTGCTTATTGAGGGTGATGTTGATGCCCTCACCGCTGCCACACACGGCGATACCGGGATAGCACTCGCCACTCTCTACCGCGGCAGCACAGGGATGGGCAAAGTCGGGATAGTCACAGCTGTCCTCGTTATAGGTGCCGAAGTCCTTGTAGGCAATGCCCTGACCGTCCAGCCAACGCTTGACGGCTTCTTTGGTCTGGAAACCGGCATGGTCGCTGCACAGGGCCACGGGAATGCCGGGTTTAATGATGGAATTTTCCATTTTAGGCTATAGGTTTTAGGCTTTAGGCATTAGGTTATTCTAGCTACTAACGCCTAAAACCTAACACCTAAAGCCTTTTAACGATAAATTACTTTTTCAACTGCTGGAGGGCCTGCTCCATAGTGGCGATCTTGCTCTCGGCATCGGCCTTTTTCTTGCGCTCGTTGGCGACAACGGCCTCGGGAGCATTGGCGACGAAGCGCTCGTTGCTCAGCTTCTTGTCCACGCTGGCGAGGAAACCGCGGGTATATTCCAACTCGGCTTCGAGCTTCTTAATCTCCTCCTCAACGTCGATGCTGCCTGCCAGAGGCACGGCAAACTCGGCGGTGCCCACCATGAAGGCGGCTGCCGTGGCATCCTTCTCGGTAACGGCCTCAATCTTCTCGAGTCCGGCGAGCTTGGTGATAATAGCCTCAAACGGGTTGTTCAGGCCGCCAACGGCTTGCAGGGTGAGCTGTTCCTTGTTGGGCAGGTTCTTCTGCTTGCGTACATTGCGCACACCGCCAACGATCTCCTTGACATCGGCCATCGCCTTGAGCAAAGCCTGGTCGGCCTGCTCAGGCTCAGGAATGAGGGCATACATGATGCTCTCGCCATCCTTGCGCTCATCGAGGTGCTGCCACAGCTCCTCGGTGATGAACGGCATGAACGGATGCAGCAGACGCAGCAGCATGTCGAAGAACTCGAGTGTTCATCATGGCATCGCTCAGGCGGAACTTCGAGAAGTGATCCTTGACGGTTGCCAGGGCATCATTGAGCGTGTGGCGGAACCACAGCACAGCCTGACGGCTAGCCTCGGGCTGCTCGACATCGGCTACCTCCCATCCCTTGACAAGGCGGAAGGCGTTCCATATCTTGTTATTGAAGTTACGGCCTTGCTCACACAACGAGTCATCATAGAGGATGTCGTTGCCGGCGGGAGCAGCCAGCATCAGACCCATGCGCACGCCATCGGCACCAAATTGCTCAATGAGCTTCAGCGGGTCGGGCGAATTGCCAAGCGACTTGGACATCTTGCGGCCCAACTTGTCGCGCACGACGCCAGTGAAATAGACGTTGCGGAAAGGCATGTCGCCCATGTACTCGTAACCTGCCATGATCATGCGAGCCACCCAGAAGAAGATGATATCGGGAGCGGTCACCAGGTCATTGGTGGGATAGTAGTACTTGATTTCCTCGTTGCCGGGGTTGTTGATGCCGTCAAAGAGCGAGATGGGCCATAGCCACGAGCTGAACCACGTGTCGAGGGCGTCCTCGTCATGGCGCAGCTGGCTGGCCTCGATATTTTCGTATCCGGGAATCTTGCGGGCCTTCTCCAGGGCCTCCTCCTCGTTCAAGGCGACTACATAAACCTCCTTATCCTCATCGTCGGTGGGCAGGAAGTAAGCGGGAATGCGGTGTCCCCACCACAGCTGGCGCGAGATGCACCAGTCCTGGATACCCTCAAGCCACACATTGTAGATGTTCTTATACTTGGCAGGATGGAACTTGAGTTCGTCGTTCTTTACACAAGGCAGGGCGATTTCGGCAAAGTGCTTCATCTTCAGGAACCACTGCATGCACAGGCGCGGCTCGACGGCGGTGTCGCTGTTGCGCTCGCTGTAGCCCACCTTGTTGTCATAGTCCTCGATCTTCTCCACCAGACCGGCGTTCTTCAGGTCCACAACAATCACCTTGCGGCACTCCATGCGGTCCATGCCGACGTACAGCGGTGACTGCTCGCTGATGGTGGCATCAGCATTGAAGATGTCGATGGTTTCCAGGTTGTGCGTCTTGCCCAGCACATAGTCATTGGGATCGTGAGCAGGGGTAACCTTCAAGCAACCGGTACCGAACTCGATCTCGACATAACGGTCCTCGATCACGTTGATCACGCGGTTCACGAGAGGCACAATCACCTTGCGGCCCTTGAGCCACTGGTTCTTGGGGTCCTTGGGGTTGATACACATGGCGGTATCGCCCATAATGGTCTCGGGACGCGTGGTGGCCACTACAGCATAGTAACCCTTTTCGTCCTTGTGGATGATATTGCCCTCGGCGCGCAGCTGCTCCTCGTTCTCGAGGGTCTGCAGGCCGTCCACATAATACTTGAGATAATAGAGGTGGCTCTTCTCCTCACGATAGATCACCTCCTCGTTGCTCAGGGCGGTCTGGGCCTTGGGGTCCCAGTTCACCATGCGCAATCCACGGTAGATGTAGCCCTTGTCATAGAGATCGACAAAGACCTTCAACACGCTCTTGCTGCGGGTCTCATCCATCGTGAAGGCGGTGCGGCTCCAGTCACAGGAGGCACCCAGCTTGCGCAGCTGCTGCAGGATGATGCCGCCGTGCTCATGGGTCCAGTCCCAAGCATGCTTGAGGAACTCGTCGCGTGTGAGGTCACGCTTGCGGATTCCCTGCTCGGCCAGGCGCTTTACCACCTTGGCCTCGGTAGCGATCGAAGCGTGGTCGGTACCGGGCACCCACAGGGCATTCTTGCCCTCCATGCGCGCGCGGCGGATGAGGATGTCCTGAATGGTGTTGTTGAGCATGTGGCCCATGTGCAGGACGCCCGTCACATTGGGGGGCGGGATAACGATGCAATAAGGCTCACGCTCATCGGGCACGCTCTTGAACAGGTCATGCGATTCCCAATACTTGTACCACTTGTCCTCGACCTCTTTGGGGTCGTATTTCGTTGCCAGTGTATTCTCTTTCTCGCTCATTGTTATTGGTTATAATACTGTTTTAGTTGATATTCAAACGGCAAAGTTAGTGAAAATGCGCCAAAGAACAATGCCTTTGGGCATAAAACTACGAATTACACGAATTTCACCAGTCCAATTAACTGAGGAAAATCGTGTAATTCGTAATTATTCGCAGTTAAATGACAGGTCAGATAAGGGAGAGGACGATTTGCTTGACGTCGTTGCCCAACTGCTCGGCCTCCTGCATGGTGTGGGCCTCGCTGTAGATGCGGATAATGGGCTCGGTGTTGCTCTTGCGCAGGTGTACCCACCCGTCGGCAAAATCAATCTTGACACCGTCGATGGTGGTCATCTGCTCGCCCTGATAGTGCTTCTCGACAGCCTTGAGGATGGCATCCACGTCCATTTCGGGCTTGAGTTCGAGCTTGGTCTTGGCAATGCTGTACTGCGGATAGGTCTGCTTGAGTTCGCTCACCTTCTTGCCGCTCTTGGCCAGCAACGAGAGGAACAAAGCCACACCCACGAGGGCGTCGCGTCCATAGTGGCTGGCGGGATAGATGACACCGCCATTGCCCTCACCGCCGATGACGGCACCTGTGCGGCGCATCTCGGTAGTCACGTTCACCTCGCCCACAGCGGCAGCGGTATAAGAGCAGCCGTGGTTCACGGTCACGTCACGCAAGGCGCGCGACGACGACAGGTTGCTCACGGTGGAGCCGGGCGTGTGCGAGAGCACATAGTCGGCCACTGCCACAAGGGTATACTCCTCTACAAAGAACTCGCCGTTTTCCATGACGATGGCCAGACGGTCCACATCAGGATCGACCACAAAGCCCACATCGGCCTTGCCTTGACTCATGAAGTCGCTGATGGCGGTCAGATTCTGCGGGATAGGTTCCGGAGTGTGGCCAAAGTTGCCCGTGGGGTCGCAGAAGAGTTTCTCCACCCGCTTGACGCCCAGTGCCTCAAGGAGCTGGGGAATAGCGATGCCACCCACCGAGTTGACCGCATCGACGGCAACGGTGAAGTCGGCTTTACGGATGGCCTCTACATCCACCAGGTCGAGGGCCAGCACATGTTCAATGTGACGGCGCAGCCATGTATAGTTTTTCTGTTCGCGTCCCAGGTGATCCACATCGGCATAATCAAAGTCCTCGGCCTCGGCCAGTTTGAGCACTTCCTTGCCCTCGGCATCGGTCAGGAACTCACCGTTGTGGTTGAGGAGCTTGAGCGCATTCCACTGCTTGGGATTGTGCGATGCGGTGATGATGATGCCACCACAAGCGTGTTCGCCCACCACAGCCAGTTCGGTCGTGGGAGTAGTGGCCAAGCCGATGTTCACGACATCAAAGCCCATGCCCGTGAGGGTCCCGACCTCCGTATTGAGTACCATTCGTCCCGACAGGCGGGCGTCACGACCAACGACAATAACGTTGGACTGGACGGGGGAATTGCGACGCATGAATGTGGCATAAGCCGAAGTGAACTTGACGATGTCGAGCGGCGTGAGGCCATCGCCGGCGTTACCGCCGATGGTGCCGCGTATGCCTGATATTGATTTAATGAGAGACATTATTGAGTTGTTAGTTTTTAGTTGTTAGTTTCTAATTTTAGATTTGGCTGTGGAAATAGCGCACGTGGAAGAGGAAGGGGGTCACATAGGAAATCTCATTCGTGAAGCCGTACTGAGACTTGACGATGAGGTTCACCTCACATTCCACCCCGAGGAAGAGCAACGGATATTGCAAGCCATAGCCCCATTGCGAAGACGTGGGCAAAGTGTAATCCGAGAAATTAAAATAGGTGGAGCTGGCACTCATCGACTTCTCGTTGCCATCCTCACTTGCCGCGAGCACACCATACACATACCAGTTGATCAAGTTATAGCGGGAGTAACGGAAGTAGATGGGTTCTCCCTTCTTGGCTCGGTCACCCATGCGGTCACCTGCATTCAACACCTGCATGTAGATATTGCCATCGGCGTCCAAACGGTAGAATGGAGCATTCGGTCCCACTTCAAAAACGGTATCCTCGGGGACTGACATCACCACCCGGTGATTGGCCAGGTAGGAGTTGACGGCATTGCGTTCCTCGTTCAAGCGGTCGGCATAGCTGCGGTCGTCGTCACATGACGTGCACACGACGAGAGCCAGCAGAGCCAGCAGCACACAATTTTTAAATAAACTATTTTTCTTCATTATCTTTATTTGTTGATTGTTCATGTGGATTCACTGTGGGAAAAAGGTCGGCAAGCACTTGATGGAACAACTCCACCGCCTCATCAATCGTGCCAAAGAACTCACCGCCGGCGGCATTCTCATGACCGCCTCCGTTAAAGTAACGGGCACAGATGTCGCTCACCGAGAAATCACCTTGAGACCGGCATGACACCTTGATGCGGTCGGCATCCTCCCGCAGGAAGACGCTCCAGTAGATGCCGGGGATAGCCAACGGCTTGTTGACGAGCGTCTCGGTGTCGCCCCGGTTATAATTAAAGCGTTCCAGTTCTGCCTTGTCAAGGGTGATGAGCGAGGCGCCCTGTTCAGGGAAGAGCTGCATCTTCTCGCTGATGGCATAGCCCTGCAGCCGCAAGCTATCGGCGCTGAAGGTGTTCAACGCTTTGTTGTAAAGGTTGACGCGGTCGATGCGCCGACGCATGATGGAAGCCAAAATCTCGAAAAACTCCGGATTATCGCAGCTGTAGGCAAATCCTCCCGTATCGGTCAATAATCCCACGTACAGGCAACTGGCGGCATGCCTATCCATCAGTCTCAAGAGCCCCATCTGCATCAAGACCCTGAAGACCAGTTCACAAGTGGATGATGCTTCAGGGAAAGACACCATCACGTCAAAAGCATCCTCGGGGTCGAGGTGATGGTCGATGAGCACCCGACGCGTGTTTAGCGGAATGATGATCTCACCCAAACGGTCGATGCGATGCAATGAGTTGAAGTCAAGGCAAAATATCACCTGTGCATCGTTCAGAGCCTTACGGGCGCGCGCTTCGTGCTTGGTGAAAACAATCAGGTCTCTGATGCCAGGAATGAATTCCAATGCCCGAGGCGCCATGTCGGGAGTGACGACGACAGCATCTTTACCCAAACGCCGCAGCACATGGCACAGGGCCAATGACGAGCCCAGGGCATCACCGTCGGGTGACTTGTGGCAAGTAATGGCGATGGTCTGCACGCCGTTAATGATGGCCTGCAGTTTCTTGATTGTTCTATCGTCAATGATGGGTGTTATCATCAGTTTTAAATCGCAATAATCTGCAAAGATAGGGCTTTTTTACCATTCAACGCCACATTGCACCGTTTAATTAAAGTTAATTCAACCTAACGAAAACAGGATAATGGTCGGAAGGCTGACGGCGGATGTATCGTGCAAAATCAATTTCCTGCGGAGCGTCATGGCCTTTCATGAGCTGGGCAGAGGCCTCATCAGGCATCCAGTAGCTGTTGGTCAACACCCCGTAAGCGTCCACCTGCCAGCATGGAGACACAAACACATGGTCGATGCGGCTGTGGGTGTACAGGTCGGTGTCAAAGGAGTTGAACGTGCCGTTTTCGGCAAAGCGCAGGCGTGAAGACACATAGGAGTCTTTCAACAGGCCTGATTGAGTGAATATGCCGTAAATCTCGTCATCCTGGTCAACATTGAAGTCACCCGTGACAATAACAGGCGCATCACCCGCTATCTCACGTATCTTGCTGACGATCAGCTTTGCCCCCTCACGGCGAGCCACCACTCCCACGTGATCCATGTGCAGGTTGAAACAGTAAAAGGCCTCGTCGTTAGTCGCTGTCTGCTTGGCGAACTTGCCCCATGTGCAGATGCGGATACAGGCGGCGTCCCAGCCCAGCCCTGGTCTGTCAGGTGTCTCGCTGATCCAGAAATTGCCTTGGTCAAGCAGACGCATACGGTCAGATTTGTAGAATATGGCCGCATACTCCCCACCTTGAGCGCCGTCGTCACGTCCCACGCCGATGTAGTCATAGCCGTCAAGCCCTTTCAGCATATCAAGCAGCTGGACATGCAACACTTCCTGGGTTCCCAAGATGTCGGGCGACATGAAGTTGATTTGGTCACACATGACCTGACAGCGTTTTGCCCAAACGTTGCCATTCACGCTATCGCTACTCACCTTCAAGCGGATATTGTAAGAGCCCACCAGCATTTGGGCAGACAACTGAGAGACCGCACAAGCCGCAATAAATAATGACAGGAACAGTTTTTTCTTCATCGTTTTATCGTTTTAGTTCATTCACGATGCAAATGTAAGACTTTTTCCTGTTTTTGTAAAGTGCAAAGGTTGCCTGAATAGTTGAAAAAGACTAACTTTGCACCTTATTATAATTAAATTCATTAAAAATATTCAAGGTCATGCTACAAGATATATACAACAGCATTATGAGCCCCGACGTGAACTGGATAGGGGCCATTGTCAAGTTGGTACTCAGCCTCTTACTGGGCGCGACCATCGGCATGGAGCGTCGACGCAAGGGACAGATTGCAGGCCTGCGCACGTTTGCGCTCATCTCGATGGGTGCGACCCTGGCCATGCTCATCTCGATTTACATTCCGCAGGAGTACATGGGCCTGAAGAACGGCGACCCTGGCCGCATCGCCGCCCAAGTAGTGAGTGGTGTGGGTTTCCTGGGTGCCGGTGCGATTATCCAGATGAAAGGCTCGGTGCGCGGCCTGACGACGGCAGCGGGCATCTGGATGACAGCGTGTATCGGCTTGGCGGTGGGTGCAGGCATGTACCTCATCAGCATCATCACCACGTTGCTCATCATCTTTATCCTGGTGAATATCGAACGTATTGAGCAGCGCCACAACTTCCTGTGGGAATCCAAGATCATCCGAGTGAAGATGCACGGCATCCTTGACGATATCCAGCCCCTGCGCGACACCATCAACAGCAACGACATACACATCAGCGATGAGTTCATGAAGTTTGACTACGAGAACCAATTCACCATTGTCAACTTCATGGTCCGCAGCAACACCCACGTGAATGTGCCTTCGCTATTCAAGGAGATCAAGCGGCTAGGCGACCCCATCTCTATCACAATCACTAATGAGATGAATATGTAGGGCTAGCCGTTTGGCCATAGACTTTAGGTTTTAGAATAGAAAGAATATGGAGAGTATTGATATCTATAGTCTGATCAGCGACCTGGCGCTTATCCTCGTGTTGGGAGCAATAGCTACCGTTATTTTCAAGATGCTCAAGCAGCCTGTCGTGCTGGGATACATCGTGGCAGGATTTCTTGCCAGCCCTCATTTTGCTTTGCTGCCCTCGGTGGCTGTCGAGGCCAATATTGAGTTTTGGGCGCAGATCGGCATCATCGTGCTCCTGTTCTCGTTGGGACTGGAGTTCAGCTTCAAGAAACTGGTCGACGTTGGCGGTTCGGCCATCATCACAGCACTCATCATTGTGCTGGGCATGATGTGCCTGGGGTTCGTCGTGGGCAAATTCCTGGGGTACGGCCTCGTGAACAGCATCTTCCTGGGCGGCATGATCTCGATGTCCTCGACCACAATCATCATCAAGGCCTTGACCGACCTGAACATGCGTCAGCGGCGCTTTGTTCCCATGACGTTTGCCGTTCTCGTCGTGGAAGACCTCTTCGCCGTCGTGATGATGGTGATCCTGTCATCGATAGCGCTGAACAACAGCGTCCAGGGCGGCGAGATGGTGAGCAGCATCCTCAAGCTGTCTTTCTTCCTGATCATGTGGTTCACCGTGGGCATTTTCCTGATTCCCACGTTGTTTAAAAAATTCAGACGCTACATCAGCGACGAGCAGATGCTCATTATCGCTATGGGCCTGTGCTTCGCGATGGTGCTGTTTTCCGTCAAATCGGGATTCTCAGCGGCATTGGGCGCCTTCGTCATGGGTTCAATCCTTGCCGGCACCGTTGAGGCCGAGCGCATCGAGCGGCTCATCTCCTCTGTCAAGGACCTGTTCGGGGCCGTGTTCTTCATCTCGGTGGGCATGATGGTCAACCCCACGGTGATGACGCAGCACTGGAGCGTCATTGCCCTGCTGGCCGTCGTGGTGATTGTGGGCATGATCCTATTCGGCACCTTTGGCATGCTGGCCACAGGTCAGCCGCTCAAGCTGGCGATGGAATCAGGCTTCTCGCTGACCCAGATCGGTGAGTTCTCGTTCATCATCGCCACCTTGGGCACAGGGCTCGGTGTGCTGGACAAGAGCATCTATCCCATCATCGTGGCCGTGTCGGTAATCACGACGTTCACCACGCCATTCTTTATCAAACGAGCAGAGCCCTGCTACAATGCCATCTACAAGATACTGCCCAAGAGCTGGACCCGACTGCTCAACGGCTACAGCCAGGATGCCAGCGCCAGCGAAGGCAGCGAGACCAAGCAACTGTGGAAATCAGTCATTTCGCGCTTTATCATCAGGACGCTGGTTTATTCGGTGGTTATCGTCGCATTGATTGCCGTGTGCCGCACCCACCTGATGCCCTTCATCCTGAACATGATCGGGGACACCGCCTGGGGGCGCCTGGCAAGTGTCGTCGCCACCCTGGCCATCGTGGGCCCGTTTATCGCCTCCATCATCCTGCCCAACGTCAAGCGCAGCGAGCAGGAACGCCTTGTCGAGGCGTCGGGGTCGGTATCCTATGTGCCCCTCGTGGTCATGTCGATTATCAGTGCCCTGCTATCGATGATCTTCATCAGCTCGATCCTGCAACGTATTTATCCCAGTGCCGTATCGATAGGGGCTGCCATCCTTCTCGTCGTTGCCGTGATCATCCTCTTCACGATGGTCCCCACCCGGTTGAGCCGTCGCATCACCAACATCGAGAAACGCTTTATCAACAACATCAACGAGCGTGAGAACCGCCGTACGGGCCGTGACATCAATCTGGTGAGCGACCTGCATCTGGCCTACATGACCGTGGGGCATGACTGCCCCTTTGTGGGTGACCGCCTGCGCAACCTGGATCTGCGCTCCCGCTACGGCATCAACCTGGTTAACATCCAGCGTCGCGGCGTTCACCACCCCGTTCCGTCGGGCGAGATGCGCATTTTCCCAGGCGATTTGCTGGGTGTAATCGGCACCGAGGAACAGATTCAACAGGTATTGCCCCTTATCGAGGCTCAGAATGAACAGGCCGTGACCTCGAACTATAGTGATGTGAAATTTGTACACTTCGCCATCAGTCAGGACTCGCCTCTGGTGAAGCACCGACTCGAAGACACGCACCTGCGCGAGGATTATGGCGCCCTGCTGGTCGCCGTTCAGCGCGGCGAGGAAGAGTATATCTCCCCCACCCCCGACATGGTGTTCAAAACCGGCGACATCCTGTGGATCGTTGGTGATCCCAAGCAACTCGCCCGCCTCAAGTAGCAGGTGGGCACCCACACCGAGCCAATAATGTGACAATAACGTGTGTCAGAGGGGAAAGCAAAGCACCGATACTCAATTTCCCGGCCATTAGACCGATTAAAGCAGATGGCAAGTATGCTGACACGCTCTCTTGCGTCAGATGGTTAACTTGTTGTGAACTAGAGAATAATTGAGTCTAACTCCTCGTTACAAAATCAAGAATGCGTTGCCACTGTGGCAACGCATTCTTATTAGTCAGTTTATTCCTTAAGGAATAATCAATTGTCTTGATTACTCAGCAGGAGCCAACAGCATGTCAATCAGAGTGGTGACATCGGCGATATCAACAGCTTCGTCGCCATTGACATTGGCACATTCGAGGCAAATACCATTTTCAGCGCCCAGCAGGTAGTCAACCAGTAACGTTACATCAGCAATATTGGCTTCGCCATCATGGTTGACGTCACCAGTCTTGTGAGGAGAAGCAACTCTCTCGATGATCACCTTCATGTTGGCCAGATCAACGGTGATATTGTACTCACCATTCATGATGCGGAAAGCATTCTGGCCATTAGTGATGTCAAGGGGTTGACCGTTATATGAGTCATCATACCAGAAGTCACCCTCGCTCACGGCACCCAAGCGGAAGGGAGCGATGTAAGCCCAGCCACCATCGTCGTTGTTCTCGGCAAGCTCGGTGGTGAAGCTGAAGTAGTTCTCACCACTCTCGCCACGGCCGTCGAAGGTAACGGTTGCGGTGTAGAGGTTGTCCTCAGCATTGTAATCCATCTTCACACCGGCAGTGGGATCCCAAGTCAGATTGTCAACCTCACCAATGATGTAAACATCGGGAACAAGAGCGGTGGTAGTGAACTCAACGATGTCGCACCAGTCGCTCTCGAACTCAGCGTTGTAACCCATTACCTGTACCTCATACTTGGTGTCAGGAGTCAGGCCCTCGATGGTGTAGTTGGGATCGGTGAGGTCATTTACATAAATCCACTCAGCGGGCTCAACAACATTGTTGGGATCGCCAACGAAAATATTATCGATGTAAATCATCCACTGGTCATGTGTACCATAGTTGCGGAAGACGATGCTACCAATTTCGCCCTCAAATTGACTCAGGTCAACGGTGTAATCCGTGTGAGTCGTAGTTGAGATAAGATCCTCCTCAAAGAGTTGATACATATCTTCACCTACCATAGCATAAACCATGAGGTTTTCAGGATAGCTATTTGATTGACCCCACATAGTGAACCTGAGCTCGCCCTTCAGAGGCACATCAGGAGTACTGATATAGTTATCGGGATCGAGTGCGCCAACACCACTGATATACGATCCAGAGTAGAGGCAAACATCATCCTGAGCGTCGCTGGAGAATGTCGGAGCCCAATTGTATCCGTCACCATCGGCATCATAAACCCACCAGCCTTCAAGTTCTGCTTGATAGTTTTCGAAGGGGAATGTCCAGAGATAGGGATTACCAGACGTGTCAGTCCAGGGCCTGTAGCGCAAATGATAACCGTCAGAATTCTCATCAGCCTCCCAAACCACAGCAGCATTAGTGCTACCCGGGTCAACAGTCAGACCAGCAGGAGTATGCGGCACAACAGCGAAGGTGAACACAGTTTCCCACTCCAGATAACCACCGAAAGTACCGTCATCGGTCCAAACAGAACCCAGACCGTTGTACTCATACTGAGGATAGTCTGAACCAGAAGGAGCAGCACCACCACAACCCTGCAAAACAATCTTGTCACCATCGATTGCATAGACAACCTCGGTCACACTCTCATCGGGGGTCCAAGCAATGTTGGAACCTACTGAAGAGGTACCAAATGACAATACTACATCAGCGCCGTAGTAATCGCTGTAATAGATTGATTGTCCCATGGGAACGGTGATCTTAGTGCCGTCATCACTTAAAACGCCATACACATAGCTCTCACCGAAATTCTCGTCAACCTTGTAGAAAATGTTCTTGAACCAAACAATGTTGTCTTCGGCAAAGATCAGATCGATGAAGCCGTCCTGAGTCACGTGTTCTACATAGTCACCATCAACAGAAAGACATTCACCAGAACGCAGGTAGCTCTTTACCTCACCAGCAGGCTGCTCAGTAATGGGAGCTTTGAGCGTCATGCTAGGCTGAATAACACGATTCACCTTGAACGGAGAAACCATTTCGTTCTTGGCTTTGTTGCTATATTTAGCAACCTTCATCTGAAGCGGGGACTTATTAATCCCTGCGCTGGCCGAAACGGCAACGGCCAAACCCAACAATAAGAATAATAATTTCTTCATAAAACTTAAATTTTTAATTAATAATTATTTGGAGTTAAACACAACAAAATACAGATCTGTTCAAAGGCATCCAAATGTGTATTGGCTAGAATAATAAAAACCATCGTCAAAACACTTGAATTTGGTTGCAATTCTATAACTACCGCAAAAATAAAGAGAAAAATTAAATATTCCATGACGATTTCTAAATAATTTTTCCGGGCAGAGCAAAATGCATATTATTTTATCAAATATGGTTAACCGATAACAGTAGGTAAAACCAACTGGAGCCATCAGAAGTAATTTAAAACCGGCTTTTTCGGCAACCTGATCATCTGGACACAAAAAAGAGGACATCTTACTGAAAATGCCCTCCTTTTGTCAAGACAATGTTGGTCTAGTTGTTACTCAGCAACACATCAATTAATGCGGTCACGTCTGCGATATTGACATCCTCGTCGCCATTAACATTGGCACAAATGGTGCAAATGCCATTATCTGCGCCCAGCAGGTAGTCAACCAGTGCCGTTACATCGACAATGTTAACCTCCTCATCGTGATTCACGTCACCAGGCTCATAAGCATGGCCCTCCTGGGGCAGCGTCACTTCACGCACCACCGACGGGAACACTATGACACCTTTATTTTTCCTGGCAACTACATAGAACTCATAGGTAGCACCGGGAGTCAGGCCTTCCACTGTGCAAGTGGCTCCAGGCAGGGGGAACGGGTTACCATATTCATCTGCCGACCAGTTAGTGGGTTCGACATCCTTGATAACAATCGTGTCCTGAGTAGCCTTATTGATGACATAAAGGTCATAGCCGCCACCTCCCTGGAAGTTGTTGAGGATGAATGTGTTCTCGGCGTCGCATGACCAGTCGGCAAGGAAGGATGTGGGAGTAACATCCTTTGCTTCTTGCAACTGGGGATACACCTCCATGTAGATGATGTCAGAGCAAGACATATTCTCACCATCACGATAGTTGGTACGCAGGCCGATACGCCAGTTGAAGAAGCGATCCATACCCGGGGTGATATTAGAGTGATTGGGGAAGTGTACCGTCCACATGTCGAACTCCATACCCTCAAAATTAAACGGGATTTCGGTAACAGCCTCGGTAAAGTCATAAGGATAATCCTCGGGAGTGAACACAAAGAGCTGGTCGTCGTCGGTGAAAATGCTATAGGTCACCTTAGCGGGATCCAGAACAGTGAAGTCACCTTCAATGTCATTGAATTCTTTATCAACGGTATAGTCATCGGCAACAGGCTCTTGCGTCATGATCGTTTGAGCGATGGTAATGCCCAACTGAGAGAATCCGCCTGCATAATCAACCCACTCATCAATTACGGGATTCTTGGGCTTGGGCAATTGAGTCTCGAGCTCGGTATAGACGATGTTAGACACACCTCCAATGCTAAAGTTGTTATTCAGATAGAACACTTGAACACCGATGCGGTAATTGAAGAAGCGCTCAAAGCCATCGGCATTGGTACGATAGAAGAAGACACCACCGCTCTGGAGGTCGGAGCCGGCCTCCCAGTTGTAGTGGTAAATGTCGGTCGTGCTGCCCCAAACATTCTCATACTGGGCACTGTTGAAGGTGAAGATCTGGTCATCGTCGGTGTAGATGCGGTAACCCATCATCTCGATATCGAGGGCATTGCCGTTGACATCAACAGTGGGCAGAGTGAACGTCAAATAACTATGTCCACTCTCATCGCCGCAATCATACCATGTTACATTGGTTGGGTCGGCAGGCACTAACGCAAAAGCACTGGATGCGGCCATCAGGCCAAAAAGTAAAAAAAGTAATTTTTTCATTTAGGTAATAATTTAATGATTAATAATGATGTTTTTTCTAACGGATTGGTTATAATGGGACAAAAATAATAAAAACCAACCAGTTGGCAATAAAATAATACTATTTTTTATCAAAACCGCACAAAAACCACCATTCCTAGACTTCTGGAACAGATTCTGTTAAGGCAGGTACGAGGAAGGCGCTCACTTCATACAGGAGGTAGATGGGCAGGAAGACGACCATCAGTGTGAACGGATCACCGGTCGGGGTAATGATGGCTGCCAGCATGAGTAGAACGACAACGGCATGGCGGCGGTAAGTCCTGAAAAAGTCGCGGTGCAAGACCCCTAGAGCCCCCAGCAGCCATGCCAGCAAGGGCAACTCAAAAATGACGCCCATGACAAATATGAGCATCAGGAAAGTGTCCATGTAGCTGTCCAGTGAGATCTGGTTGGGCACCAGCTGGCTCACATGATAGTCGGCCAGGAAACGCAACGTGACCGGGAAAACGACAAAATAGCCCACTGCCACGCCAATAAAGAACATGACGCACCCCACGAGGAAAGCTGTCTTTACCCCTTTTTTCTCTTGAGGGTACAAGGCCGGTGCGACAAAGGTCCACAGGAAGTAAAGCACAATGGGAAAGGTGAGCACCAGTGCCAGCCAGAACGACGTGGACATGTGGATAAAGAACTGGGAAGCAAGCTTGATATTGATCAACTCAACGTTGAAGCCATCGGTGGAGAATTGGGGCAACCACGGCACGGCACTGGTCATGCGCTCAAACAGCCTGTAGAGCACAAAGTCACCATGACATGGGGCCAGAATGACCGAGTCGAAGATGTCTGGCATAACAAAGAACAGCCCTAACGTCATCACCACCAGGACAATGACAATGCGCACCAGCACCGACCGCAAGGCGTCGATGTGGTCCCAAAAGGACATTTCCTGCAATTCTTCCTCGGCCATCACTATCACATGATCAAACAACTAAAACAACGATGAACAACCAAAACAAATAATATAATAATGAAAAAGGTTGTTCCAGTTGTTTCTTATTGATCCTGTTGTTTGATTAACAGCTTATTTTTCTTTCTTGTCGTCGAGTTCCTCGATGGGCTTCTTGAGTTCGTCCTCCATCTCATTCATTCCCTGCTTGAAGCTCTTCACGCCCTTGCCCAGGCCACGCATCAGTTCGGGAATCTTCTTGCCACCAAACAGGAGCAACACCACGAGTACGATAGCGATAATCTCTCCCGTCCCAAGATTGAAGAGAGCCAGTATTCCATTCAGTTCCATATTATCTTGTCTTCTAATGGTTATTCTAGTTGCAAATGTACTACATTTTTTCCAGTTATTGTCGAAAAGGATAAAAACTCCCAAAAAATTGTGCCATGTGACAAATTTGTAGTACTTTTGGGCATCGAAACCATTAACTTCTTTATCTAATAAACATTAATGAATACCATTAAGAATTTTGATGAGCTGATCGCCCATCTCAAAGAGAACAATGTAAAGAAACGTGTTGCTGTTGTATGGCCTGCCGACGAGAAGACTCCCGCCGCTTGTGCTCAGGCACTTGAGGCCGGTTTTATCGGAGCCATCTTTGTGGGCTGCGAGGAAAAACTCAAGGCTAACGAAGCCCTGAAGCCCTTCGCCGACAGCATCAGCTATGTTGACGCCAGCGATGCCGACGATGCCGCTGCCAAGGCTGTTGCCCTGGTGCGTGAAAGCAAGGCTGATGTGCTGATGAAAGGTTTGATCAACACCGACAACCTGCTGCGCGCCGTCCTGAACAAGGAAACCGGCATTCTGCCCAAGGGCAATGTGCTGACGCATGCCGCAGTGGCCTCGATACCGTCCTATCACAAGTTCATCATCTTCACCGACGCTGCTGTGATTCCTTATCCCAACCGCGAGCAGCGCATCGAAATGGTTGCCAAGTGCGCATGCAGCCTGCACGCCATGGAGGCCAAGGGCCTGACGTCTCCCCTGCAGGGCGACAGCGACGTGCTCATCATGCCCGACATCGAGGCTGGTAACGTCTTCTACAAAGCCATCACCTTGTTTGCCGGTGCCAGCACCGCCGGTCTGCTGCTGGGTGCCAAGTGCCCCGCCGTGGTCCCCTCACGTGCCGACAGCGCCCAGTCTAAATTCTACAGCCTGGCCGTTGCCACAATGGCAGCCGAGTAAAAATCATTTTTCAAGCTGAAAAATGATAGATTAGTGAGTAGAGATTAGTGATTAGAGAGAGATTATAGGCGATAGTAATCGTACTAAAAACTTAAAACTTAAAACTTAAAACAAAAATAATGAAAATATTAGTTATCAATCCCGGATCAACCTCCACCAAGATGGCAGTTGTCGAGAATGGTGAGCCCAAATTGATTAAAGTGATTCGTCACGCAGCCGAGGAGTTGGCACCCTATGCCAAGATTACCGACCAGTTTGACTTCCGCCGCAAGATGATTCTTGGCGAGTTGGAGAAAGCCGGCATCCCCGTCGAGTTTGACGCGATTGTTGCTCGTGGCAGCCTGACCAAGCCCCTGCCCGGCGGTGTTTATGCCGTTGACGAGAACATGATTCAGGCAACCTATGCCAGCGAGCACCAGCACGCCTGCGACCTGGGTTGCGTCATTGCCAACGAGATTGCCAAGGGCCTGGGTTGCCCCTGCTACATCGCTGACCCCGTCGTTACCGACGAGCTGAACGACTATGCCCGCGTGTGCGGTCTGTCCATGTTCAAGCGCGAGAGCATCTGGCACGCCTTGAACCAGCGCGCCATCGCCCGCCGCTTTGCCAAGGAGAACGGCAAGCGCTACGAGGACCTGAACCTCATCGTTGCCCACCTGGGTGGCGGCATCTCGGTAGCAGCCCACGACCACGGCCGTGCCGTTGACGTGAACAACGCCCTGGATGGTGAGGGGCCGTTCTCACCCGAGCGCGCCGGTAGCCTGCCCGCTAAAGAGCTGGTGAACCTGTGCTTCAGCGGCAAGTACACCCAGGACGAAATCCTCAAGATGATTTCGGGCAAGGGTGGCGTATTCTCACACCTGGGCACGACCGACATGATTGAGGCCGAGAAGATGATGAACAATGGCGACGAACACGCCAAGCTCGTCATCAACGCCATGATTTATCACATTGCCAAGGCTATTGCCGAGAAGGGCGCTGTGCTGTGTGGCAAAATCGACGCCATCCTCATCACAGGCGGTATCGCTTACTGGCAGTACATGGTTGACGAGCTCAAGAAGCGCGTCGACTGGATGGCTCCTGTTCACGTTTATCCCGGTGAGGACGAGATGTCGGCACTGGCCGAGAACGCAGCCGCCGTGCTGAAGGGCGAAATCGGAGTGAAGAAGTACTAAGATTTAGGCTTTAGGCTAATAGACTTAAGCGAGGTGTTCATAATGATGGACACCTCGCTCTGTTATATTCGTCCACAGGTGCCATCAGCTGGGACGTGAGGAATTCCCTGCTCGAAGCGAGTGCCATCAGCTGGGTTAAGAGCAACAACTTTGCTCGAATCGGGTGCCATCAGCTGGGACGTGAGGAATTCCCTGCTCGAAGCGGATGCCATCAGCTAGGACGTGAGGAATTCCCTGCTCGAAGCGGGTGCCATCAGCTGGGTTGAGAGCAACAACTTTGAACGAAGCGGGTGCCATCAGCTGGGACGGTTCTTTTGATGGCCAAAGCGAAGCGACGCCATCAACAAGACCCGTCCCAATGATGCACCAACCTCGACCCTATCACCAAAACGGAGACGCAATGATGCACCATCCTCGCCGCTATCACCAAAACGGCGACGCAATGATGCACCATCCTCGTCGCTATCACCAAAACGGCGACCCAATGATGCACCATCCTCGACGCTATCACCAAAACGGTGTCCCAATGATGCACCATCCTCGACGCTATCACCAAAACGGTGTCCCAATGATGCACCATCCTCGACGCTATCACCAAAACGGCGACCCAATGATGCACCAACCCTTTCCGCTGTCACCCAATGATGTTATTTGCTATTGATGGCCCGATAAATGCTCCTGTAGTCGATGCCGCTGATTCGGGCGAGTTGCCTCATATTGATTCCGCTACCGACGGCTTTGCGGATGAGGCGTTTTCGCTCACCGATTGCCATCGTTTTGCGAGCGGAACAATCTCCGCCGCACAGTTGATTCAGAATGTTACGTGCTTCGCTATCCGTCATGCGTCCCTGCTCAATCTTGGAATGCGGTTCGACGTGCCCACCGCTGACGTTCAGTACCATTTCGCACAGTTCGTTCCACGGCAAAGCGGCGAATGGCAGTTCGCGGGCACAGATGGCATTGGCGGGAGGCGTTATCGTATATTCGTGCCAACTG
>CACYAW010000057.1 GCA_902772455.1 uncultured Bacteroidales bacterium | reverse complement strand
AGGAAGTACTTGCCGGCCTCGATCAGGCAGCGCTTGGGCATCAGACCCACGATCTCGGTACCCGTCACGCGGATGCCGCGGTTCTGGGCGCAGCGGCACACCTCGTCAAAGGCCACGTGCAGCGGCGTCACGTTGATATTGGTGATGTTCATCGACACCTGAGCGATCTTGTACTCGTCGATGTACCAGCCGATGGCCTTGGTGCCCTTCAGCGTACCTGGCTTCATCACGTTGTTGCCGTTCTCGTCCTTGACGATCTTGCCGGTGATGGGGTTGCCCTCACGCACGGGGCGGCCTTTCTCGCGCACGTCAAAGGCGATGGCGTTGGCCCTGCGGGTCGAGGTGGTGTTCAGGTTGTAGTTCACTGCGATGAGGAAGTCGCGGGCACCCACTGCGGTGCAGCCCGTGCGGGCTACGCCCTCGTCAAAGGGACGGTCGCCAAAGTCGGGACCCTTCTCGGGGTTACCCATCTTCTCGGGCAGTGCCTCATACTCGCCAGCGCGGCACACGGCCAGGTTCTGGCGGCCGGGCTTCATGGCAGCAGCCTCATAGCAGTAGCAGGGGATATTGTGTTCGCGGGCAATGCGCTCAGCCAGTTTGTGGGCCAGTTCGGCACACTCCTCCAGGGTGATGCCGGCCACGGGGATAAGCGGGCACACGTCGGTGGCACCCATGCGGGGGTGGGCACCATGGTGACCACGCATGTCGATGAGCTGACCAGCCTTGCCAACTGCCTGGAAGGCAGCCTCGAGCACTGCGTCGGGTTCGCCCACAAAGGTCACAACCGTACGGTTGGTTGCTTCGCCCGGGTCCACGTCGAGCAGCTTCACGCCCTTGACACGTTCAATCTCATCGGTGATTTGTTTGATAATGGCCATTTGATAATCAGTAGTTTAAGTTGTTGTTTTATGTTAGTAGGTTAATTTTGCAACAAAAGTACTACATTATATATTATTGAACAAATTTTTCCCCTCCGAACTTGTGTGTTTTAATGTAAATATAACATTAAAGGTGCTCACATCTCAGCGATGGATCACACGGGATTATTTTTCGTGGAGCCAGAGGGAGGCGACCTTGCGGCGGATGGCGCGGATGTTGCCGGCGGTGATGGCTCCCATGATAAGGATGCCGACAAGGATGGCGACCCACACGCTGGCGCCGCTGACGCCGAAGGCGTGAATCATGTCCATATAGGCCAGTCGTCCGATGAGCATCAGCACGATGGCTAGCACGAGCACAACAGCATTAAGGCCCACGACGAGCATAATATAGTGCTTGGAAACCTGGTTGGGCGAGTAGCCCAGCAGCAACAGGTCCTGAATCTTCTGGGTGTTTTTCTGCAGCAGCAGGTAGATGCTCAGCATGAGCACAAAGAATGACAGCAGGCTGATGAGAATTCCCACTGCAATGACGATGCCGCTGATGACGGTGAGGAAGTAGTTCGCCTTGCTCGACGACATCTTGTCGCCCGCCACCTCGTAGTGGTGCTCGTCCATGTATTGTTCGATTTTGACATCACCGGGGCTGCTCACTTCAAGAATCAGGCGTTGAGGATGTTGCTCCTCGCCAGTACCAAACTTTTGGTTGGCCCATTCCATGAATTCCTGCGGCACGATAACGGTGTTGAGGCGGTTGGAGAAGCCCACGATGCGTCCGGGCATCACCTGTCGCAGGCCATTGCCGCTCAGGGTGAACTCCAACGGCAGCATCTCGGCTTGCCCTTCGCTGATTTTGGGCATGCCGTGAGTGGCCGCGAAGCCGAAGTTGTACAGTGACAGATAATCGCGTGAGATGACCACGGGCACTTTGGGCTTGCCTGGTGTGAATCCCCACTGTGCGGGATCGATGTCGATGAATTCATCGGGGATGGCTTCGAAGAAGAACTGGGTGTGCATGGCGTGTCCACTGCCCACACCCAATTGCGCGTCGATGGCAAAGTCACTGTTGATGAACTGTCCCACCTGCCGACACCATGGTTGATCGGTCAGGTCCTGGATGTCGCCGTCGCTGAATTCGCCATTGCTGCCCATCATGGCCCCGGCGCCCGTCACGGCACGGGTAATAATCAGGTAATCCTTGCTGATGAAACTTTCTTCGTCACTGAATACGGGCCTCACGTCACGGTAGAACTGTACGGCGAGCAGGACAATGGTCAGTCCGATGAGGTTGGCGATGGCGAAACCGATGAGTTGTCCCCTGCTGATGTGCTGCCGCAGCAGTTTCCAGATGATATCGTTCATTATTAAGTTTAGAATTTAGTGTTTAGAGTTTAGAGAAGGGCATCGATAGCCTAGAGGCTGATGGTTTGTGCTCCTTCGATCTTGAGGTGATAGCCCACCGATGTGGCTATCACGCCGGCCCCTTGCCGTTGCGCCTCCTGGGTGATGAGGCGGGCAACGAGGCGGTTGTTCTCTTCATCGAGGTGACTCACCGGCTCGTCGAGCAGGATGAAATCGCACGGTTGACACAGCGTGCGGATGATGGCGACACGCTGTTGCTGGCCAATGGACAGTTTGCTGGCTAGGCTGTCTGTTTTGTCGGCAATACCCAGGACCTCAAATAGTTGAAGGATTTCTTCACGTGTCTTGAAGTTCGTCAGGCGGTTCTTCAGCTCAACGTTCTCCATGGCGGTGAGTTCGCCAAACAGGCGCATGTCCTGAGGCAGATAGGCGATGTGACGTTGTCTCACATCGCACCATTGGGCGACCGTCAATGAGCGGATATCTTGCCCGTCAAAGGTGATCATGCCGCTATAGTCCTGACGGTAACCGTAGATGTAGCTGCACATCGATGACTTGCCCGTGCCGCTCTCGGCGCTGATGAGGTAGCGCTTGCCGCGTTCCAAGGTGATGTCTTGTTGCCACACTTCGCTGTGGATTCCTTCATGGCCCGCAAACACGCGTGGCAGGGTGTTATTTAATGCAATCTGTTTCAAATTCAGTTGTCTGTTTTAGTCATTTGTTATTTTTGGGTTGGCCCCCGTTGGTCAAGCGTTTTTCTCACAATGGTTATGCCCATGGTAGGGCTCGACGTGGATGTTGGTCATCACCTGGCCCAGTTTGTCGCCCAGCTGTTGCTCTATCATGCGGGTGATGTCGTGAGACTGCGAGACGCTCATGTCGCCATCCACCTTGACGTGGATGTCCACCACGCGCAGATTGCCGTTGCGGCGAGTGCGCAGGTTGTGAAATGCCTTCACCCCAGGTGTGGCGCTGACAATGGCGGCTATCTGGTCCTGCTCCTTGCTGGGCAGTGCCACCTCGAGCAGTTCTTCGACAGCAGGGCGTCCCATGCGATAGGCGAGTACGAGAATGAGCACACTCACGGCAATTGCTGCCAGCGGGTCGAGGATTCTCCAGCGCTCACCCAGGAACATCGCTCCTGCCACGCCCAGCAGGGTCGCCGCGGTGGACAAGGCATCGGCGCGGTGGTGCCAGGCGTATGCCTTGAGTGCGTTGCTGTCGGTCTTGCGGCCCTTGAGGCGGGTGTAATGATACAGGCCTTCCTTGACAATCACGGCAATGATTCCCACAACAAGCGCGATGGTATGGGGCCGTTCCAGGGTCTCGCCATGAAGTGAGGCCCATATATCTTTTGCCCCTTCGGTCATCAGGCCCAGGGCTACAACAACCAGTAAAATGCTGATGAGGAAAGCGGCGAGAGTCTCAAACTTGCCCCTGCCGTAACGGTAGCGTTCATCGACACCTTTGCCCGACAGTCGCACCATCGCATAGACCAACGCATCGGTCACCGTGTCGCTGATCGAGTGGATGCCGTCGGCCAGGATGGCACTGGAACGCCCCACGATTCCCGTGGCGATTTTCAGTCCCGACAGGGCCACATCACTTGTCATGCCCACCAGCGTACACCGTTTCTCCTCACTGTTGCGCCGTTGTATGATGTCTTTCTCTTGTTTCATTTCTATGGGCACAAAATTACTTAAATCCCGCCATTGTGGCACAGTAATTAACTAAATTTTATAATGTGCCCGATTTAAACTGTGAAAAGGCCGATTTTTATAACGAATCTCGAAATACGGATTTATCTAATTCTTAATTATTAGGGGTTGTTTGTGATAAATATTATAAAATATTTGGAGTTTTACTTTTGATTTATGTATCTTTGCGTGTTGTAACCAAAAACATGTCATTTGGGTGAGCATAAAACAAAAGCGACCTTTTTTTTCAACTAATTATACCTAATTAAATGATTCGCTTATGAAAAAATTGTTATTCTGTTTGGCTGCTGCACTAACAGCAGTGTCAATGATGGCTGCCCCTGTCGATCAGGTCACAGCCCAGAAAAAAGCACAAAGCTTTTTGACAAACTATTATGCGGGTAAACTGATGGCTCCGGCTGCACTCAATCCCGTACTGCTCAAGGCTGAAATGGGCAATGTGAAAATCAGTCAGCCAGTGTACTACATCTACAATACCTCGACAACCTTTGTCGTGGTTGCTGGTGATGACCGGGCCGAGGAAATCCTCATGGTGGGTGATCGTCCCTTGAAGGACATCAACAACCTGGCACCTGGCCTTCAGGACATGCTGCTCCAGTACAAGAATGAGATCACGTACCTCCAGGAGCATCCGGGACTGCAGGTTGACCCCATTGTCAGTCCCCAGAATGACCCGTCGCTGCGTGGCAGCGATTCGGGTGGTACCTATCTGCTGGATTGCAACTGGGACCAGGAGGCACCTTATTGGGGCCAGTGCAAGTTCACCTATAACAACAAAAGCTACCAGTGCTTGACCGGTTGCCCCGCCACTTCGGCATCGATGGTCATGTACTACTGGAAGTATCCGACGGCTGCCACACCCGAGGTTCCGGCCTACACGATGACTTTGAACGATAGTTACTCGGTCAACGTGGCTGCGCTGCCTTCTGTTACCTTCGACTGGAACAACATGAAGAACTCCTACAGCAGCTATACGACCGCTCAGGGCAATGCCGTGGCAACGCTGATGCGCTATGTGGGCCAGGCCGAAAAAATGGCTTATGGTACCGATGGTAGCGGTATCAGTGTCTATGATGCACAGAATGTTGCTGACATGTTCATATTCTACGGCTACGATGCCAGCACAACGCGTCTTGTCTTGAAGACCAACCTCAACACTGGCGCAACCCTGTATTCCGATAGCCAGTGGGCTTCGTTGATTCAGACCGAGATGGCTGCCGGCCGTCCCATCGTGTTCATGGCAGTGAGCAGCAGTGCCGGTGGCCATGCCTTCAATGTTGACGGTTACAACAGCAGCACCAATAAGTACCACTGTAACTTCGGTTGGAGCGGAGAAGGCAATGCCTGGTGCTCGTTGAACTCTTTCGGCTATTCTTCAGGATGGTACAGCTATACTTTCAACCAGTATCAGCAGATGGTGATCGGTATTCAGCCTGGTAATGGCACGACAACCACTCCCGTGCTGACCGTTAATCCCACCTCGCTGACCTATACCGGCTGCTCGACGGGTGAGACCTATACCAAGACCTTTACCGTGAGCGGTACCGACCTGCGTGGCAATGTGACGATTTCTTCGTCCAACACCTCGTTCACTGTTTCTCCCTCGACCCTGACTGCCGCTCAGGCCGAGGCTGGTGCTACCATCACCGTGACCTATAAACCCACCTATAGCGGCACACAGACCGGTACAATCACTGTCGCAAGCAGTGGCGCCGAGAGCAAGACCGTGAATGTGTCGGGTACAGCAACGACAACACCCAAGATCACGGTTAATCCCACCTCGCTGAGCATGAGCACCACCGTGGGCACTCCCGTGACCCAGACGTTTACCGTAACAGGCACCAATCTGACAGGTACTGTTTATCTGTCATGCAGTGGCACTGGCTTCTCGATTGACAAGAACAATATCACTAGATCAGCAGCTAGCCAGGGTGCCACCATCACGGTGACCTATAACCCGACAGCTACGGGTACTCACACGGGTACTGTGACCTTGACCAGCACGGGTGCCGAAGCTGTTACCGTTAGCCTGAACGGTACTGCTGTGGGAACGCCCACAATTACCGCCAATCCCACTTCGTTGTCGTTCAACGCTACCGTTGGCGAGACGGTAACCAAGACCTTCACCGTCACGGGTAATGACCTGACGGGTACGGTATATCTTGGCGTGACGGGCACTGGCTTTACCATCGACAAGACCAGCATCAACAAGAATCAGGCGACTAACGGCGCAACCGTTACCGTGACCTATAAGCCCACGACTGGTGGAACCCATACGGGTACCGTTACCTTGACAAGTACTGGTGCCCAGCAGGTTAACGTGTCGCTCACGGGTATTGCAACCACGACTCCCACCCTTGCCGCCAATCCCGCTGCACTGAACTTCCAGACCACCGTTGGCACACCGGTGATCAAGGTATTCACCCTGAGCGCTGCCAACCTCGAGGGCAATGTTACTCTGGCAGTCCAGGGCGACGAGTTTGCTATCGACAAGACTGACATTATCCCCAGCGCAGCCAACAATGCCGCTATCAATGTGACCTACACGCCGACGGCATTTGGCACCCACACTGGAACCGTGACCATCACCAGCCCCAATGCACCCACAGTCACTGTTGCATTGAATGGCCAGGCCGATCTGGTGAAGTATGCTCCCGTCATGCTGCCTGCCAACGAGGACTACATCAATCTGACCAAGTTCCGTGCCGACTGGACCGACCAGACTCTTGACGAGAACGTGGCCACCCTTGAGGTATCGGCTAAGCCCGTTGAGCCCGAGGTTGAACTTCTCAGCACCGTTCTTGGCACAGACTTTACCGGCAGTTCAACCGGTTATTACGCCATCACATTGCCCGCTCCCTGGGGTGGCCTGAATGTGCGCGGTGGCTTGAACAAGATCATCTACTTCAGGAGCAATTACAACGGTGATGGTTCCTATGGTAACATTACCTACACCATCCCCGCCGGTTACGAGAATGCCACCTTCACGTTGAAGATCACCACCAGCGACACCAATGATAGTAAGGGTAACCTCACCGTTGCCACGCCGCAGACGTCCGCTGTCAACCACTACTTCAACATCGGCAACATCGGCGAGACTTATGCTTGGGTGGTAACAGCAAGCGCTGGTGAGAAGATCACCATCACCACTCCCGATGACAACTACTCGCCTGACATTGCCAAGTTGGAGGTATATTATGGTGACGCGACCAACCGTGCTACCCTCATGGCTACCGAGGAGGGTGATGCCAACTATCGCCTGATCACGGGTATCACCAACAAGTTCTACACGGTTGAGGACCTGACAGCCGAGGGCACCTTCCTCTACAAGGTGAAGGCTCTGTACCTCGACGGCAGTGAGAGCGAGTGGAGCAACATCGAGGAAGTTACCCTGTTCGAGAACGGCCACGCCTTCCAGCTGGGTGACGTGAACCACGACAATGAGGTGAACATCAAGGATGCTACCGATTTGATCGACCACCTCTTGGGCGGTACGAATTTCATCTGCGAGATCTGTGCCGACGTCAAAGCCGATGGTGAGGTTGACATTGCCGATGTGACCGCTCTTGTCGATTATCTGCTGAACGGAGGCAATTGATCCAATCCTCATTGCACTCCACTTGCGTGATTCGTCATCAAGTGCGTCATTAAGAATCTTGGCGGTTTGCCGTTATAGGTAACCGTTAGAAGAATCTAAAGCGGGACACCTGCCACATCGAGTGGAGGTGTCCCGTTTGGCATTGTTTGTGTTTTTTTTTGAACTTTATTGAAAAGCATAAAAACAAATTAATAGAAAAATAGGGTCTTTATTGGCGAAAGCACAAGAAAAGTTTGGAAAACACAATGCATTTTTCGTAAATTTGCCTGCAATTTATGATAATCATTAATTTTTGTGTTAATACATTTTTTTACGTTTATGAAAAAAGTTTTATTTCTTGTCGTAGCCGTTCTTACGGCTCTTCAAATGTCGGCCGCCGATGTGTCAATGTCCCAGGCACAGGCTGTAGCCAACACGTTTCTAAAAAAACAAGTGAATGCTGGACGTCTTAAAGCCTCTGCCGCTTCCAACCTCCAGCTTGCCAAAGCCGAAGCATCGGTAGCCAGACCCGCAGCTGTGGACTACTACATCTTCAACTCGGCTAAATCCTATGTAGTGGTTTCCGGTGATGACCTGGCACCCCAGATCCTGATGTACGGTGAGGAAGGCTCTCTCGACGTGAACAACATTCCTCCCGCCATGCAGTGGTTGCTCAACAAGTACAAATATCAGATCGACGGCCTCAAGGCAGGTACTATGGTGCCGGTGAAACTCCCCAAGTTTGCCACCACACCCGTTGCTCCGCTGGTAACTGCCAACTGGGACCAGAGCGCTCCTTACAACAATCAGTGCCCCACCAGCGGCGGTCGGCACGCCGTCACCGGCTGCCCGGCTACCTCGCTGAGTATGTGCTACTACAAGTGGAAATGGCCCGAGACCTACCCTGCAGTAGCTGCCCTCTCTAATACTGGCGGTCTCAGCGCTGCTGCACTTCCTGAACGTGCTGCAGACTGGGATAACATCATTGACGAATACACCGGCCCGACCAACTATAGCTACACGTCCGAACAGGCCGATGCCGTGGCATGGCTGATGCGCTATGCAGGTCAGGCAATTCCCGGTTATCAGTATAGCACCAGTGCCAGTGGCGCCAATGACCCCGAAATCTACCAGGGTTGCCTCAACATGGGTTATACCGACGCCCAATACCTCTTGCTCACCGAGCTCGTGTCATCAGGCTGGACCTACACCAATGGCCCGCAGCAGTACACCGATGCTGAGTGGAACGAATTCATGCTGAACGAACTGCACAACGGCCGTCCCATCGAGTATCTGGCCTATGACGTCAGTGGCGGTTACAGCGTTTCAGGTCATGCGTTCAACGGCTATTGCACGCTGCACAACTTCACCACCGCTACCGGTGCTACGGGTCAGGCCGGCTCTTACGTCTTCAACTATGGCGAGGCCATGATTATCGGCATCGAGCCCCCTGCAGGTGCTCTTACCAATCCCAGAATCACGGTTAACCCCGCAACGCTCACGATGAACTCTGTTGTGGGCAAACCCGTGACCGCTACGTTCAAGGTTACCGGTGCCAACCTCACCAGCAATGTGAGCTTGGCCCTCAGCGGCGACAACGTCTTCTCGCTGAACACCAGCAGCATCAGCGCCGCCCAGGCCGAGAATGGTGTGAACGTTACTGTGACCTATAATCCCACTCAAATCGGTTCCAATGAGGCAACAGTTACCTTGACCAGCACCGATGCCGAAACCGTGACGGTCAAGATTAACGGTACAGCCGACCTGGAGACCTATGAGCCTGTGATGCTCGACGCACGCAATATCACTTCCACCTCGTTTACCGCAGCCTGGACCGATGAGACTCCTGCGGCTAACGTGGAGAGCTACACCCTGTATGTGAGCGACAAGCCGTTCAAGCCCGCTGTTGCCCTGCTCGATTCTATCGACTGGACCCAGTCCAATGCGATTCCCTCAAGCTGGTCTTCCTACGGCCTGACCTATTATGGCTCCAATAGCGCATCATACTTGAGCTCAGGTGGTTATGTCCAGAGTGGAACTTATGACCTCACCGGTTATGACAAGATGACTGTCATGATTTATTCTGAGCCCTATAACAGCAACAATACCCTCACCGTGACCACCAGTGTCGACAACAAGAGCGTTTCTCTCCCGAACGGTGCCTCGTTCGCCTGGTACACTATTGTTGTGAATTGCGCTAGCAGCGACAATGTGAAGATTACCTCCAGCGGTATGCCCGACATGAGGTATGTGAAGGTTTATGCAGGTGAAGTTACCGCTCCGCAACTCAAGGCCTCAGAGAGCGGCGATGAGACTTATCGTGTCATTACCGGTATCACCGACAAGAACTACACCGTTACCGGTCTTACCCCGGGTGGCACGTTCAACTTCTATGTTGAGGCCAACTACATCAATGGCGGTATCGGCGCCAGCAACGTTGAGCAAGTCACCCTCGCCGAGAATACCAATCCTGTCCTCACCGTGAATCCGACTAGCCTGAACATGAATGCTGTTGTAGGCGAGACCGCAACGGCCACCTTCAATGTCTCGGGTGCTAACCTCACCGGTGATGTGACCCTGACATTGACCGATGCCGATGGTGTTTACACGATCACCCCGACCACCATCAGCGCTGCCGATGCCATGAGTGGCAAGAGTGTTACTGTTACCTATGCTCCCACGACCTTTGGCACTAACAATGCATCGATAACCCTGAGCAGTGCTGATGCCGAGGATGTGACAGTCACCTTGAACGGTCAGGCCGATATTGTGAAGTATGCTCCCGTTATGCTGCCTGCCAATGAGGACTACATCAATCTCACCAAGTTCCGTGCCGACTCACCCTTGAGGTATCGGCTAAGCCCGTTGAGCCCGAGGTTGAACTTCTCAGCACCGTTCTTGGCACAGACTTTACCGGCAGTTCAACCGGTTATTACGCAGTCACGCTGCCCGCTCCTTGGAGTGGCCTGAATGTGCGCGGTGGCTTGAACAAAATCATCTACTTCAGGAGCAATTACAACGGTGATGGCTCTTATGGTAACATCACCTACACCATACCCACAGGTTACGAGAATGCCACCTTCACGTTGAAGGTCACCACCGGCGATACCGACGACAGTAAGGGTAACATCGGCGAGACTTATGCTTGGGTGGTAACAGCAAGCGCTGGTGAGAAGATCACCATCACCACTCCCGATGACAACTACTCGCCTGACATTGCCAAGCTGGAGGTGTATTATGGTGACGCATCCAACCGTGCAGCCCGCATGGCTACCGAGGAGGGTGATGCCAACTATCGCCTGATCACGGGTATCACCGATAAGTTCTACACGGTTGAGGACTTGACAGCCGAGGGCACCTTCCTCTATAAGGTGAAGGCTCTGTACCTCGACGGCAGTGAGAGCGACTGGAGCAACATCGAGGAAGTTACCCTGTTTGAGAACGGCCACGCCTTCCAGCTGGGTGATGTGAACCATGACGGTGATGTGGACATCAAGGATGTAACCGACTTGATTGACGGTCTGCTGGGCGGAGATAATAGCATCTGCGAGATCTGTGCCGACCTCCATGCCGATGGTATCATTGACATTTCTGATGTGACCGCTCTTGTCGATTATCTGCTGAGCGCAGGCAATTGATCCAATCCTCATTGCACTCCACTTGCGTGATACGTCACCAAGTGTGTCATTAAGGATTTTGGCGGTTTGCCGTTATCGGTAACTGCAAGAAGAATCTAATACGGGACATCTTCCACTTCGGGGGAAGGTGTCCCGTTTGGCGCTTTATTGTTATTAATAGTGTTATTTTTGTTTCCAGTTAAGCAAAGCAAAAATCGTGTTGATGGAAAAATGATGCCTTTTCGATGAAAATGCAAGAAAAAAATTGGTAAAAACGGTATTGGATTGTATATTTGCAAGCAGATTTCGATAATCATTTAATTTATAAATTTGTGGTTTTATGAGAAAAATTGTATTTCTTTTAGGAGTCATTCTTACGGCTCTTCAAATGTCGGCTGCCGATGTGTCCGTCTCTCAGGCACAGGCTGTAGCCAATTCGTTTCTTAAAAAACAGGTGAAAGCTGGAAATCTTAAAGCCTCTGCCGCTTCCAACCTCCAGCTCGTCAAAGCCGAAGCATCGGTAGCCCGGCCTGCAGCAGTGGACTACTACATCTTCAACTCGGCTAAATCCTATGTGGTGGTTGCTGGTGATGACCAGGCTCCCCAGATTCTGATGTACGGTGAGGAGGGTTCTCTCGACATGAACAACATTCCTCCCGCCATGCAGTGGTTGCTCAACAAGTACAAATATCAGATTGACGGTCTCAAGGCTGGTACCTTGATGCCGGTAAAGGTCCCCAAGTTTGCCGCAACAGCTATTGCGCCCCTGGTTAATGCCAACTGGGACCAGAGCGCTCCTTACAACAATCAGTGCCCCACCAGTGGCAGTCGGCACGCCGTTACCGGCTGCCCGGCTACCTCGCTGAGTATGTGCTACTACAAGTGGAAATGGCCTGAGACCTTCCCCGCAGTAGCTGCCATCAGTGGTTCGGTTTCTGGCGGTCTCAGCGTAGCGGCACTTCCTGAACGTGCTGCCGATTGGAATAACATCATCGATGAGTACACCGGTCCCACTAACAGTTCCTATAGCTCGGCTCAAGCTGATGCTGTTGCATGGTTGATGCGCTATGCTGGACAGTCTATTCCCGATTATATGTATAGTACCAGTGCTAGCGGTGCCAATGACCCCGAGATTCTGGAAGGTTGCCACAACATGGGTTATACCGACGCTCAACTGCTCACCCTCACCACGGTTTCTTCGTCTGGTTGGGGATACTCCAACAGCGCACAGAATTACACCGATACCCAGTGGAACACATGGATGATGAATGAGCTGCAGAACGGCCGTCCCATCGAGTATCTGGCTTATGACTACAGCAACTACCAGCTTTCGGGACACGCATTCAATGTGTTTGGCTGCAATGCCAGCGGACAGTACTACGCAACGGCTATTGCACGCTGCACAACTTCACCACCGCTACCGGTGCTACGGGTCAGGCCGGCTCTTACGTCTTCAACTATGGCGAGGCCATGATTATCGGTATCGAGCCTCCCGCCGGTGCCCTTACTAATCCCAGAATTACGGTTAATCCCGCTACGCTCACGATGAACACCACCGTGGGCACTCCTGTGACCGCAACCTTCACCGTTACCGGTGCCAACCTCACCAGCAACGTGGCTTTGAGTGTTAGCGGCGACAACGCCTTCTCGCTGAACACCAGCAGCATCAGTGCTTCTCAGGCCGAGAATGGTGTGACTGTTACTGTGACCTATAATCCTTCAGCAACGGGTACTAACGAGGCTACAGTCACCTTGACCAGCACCGATGCCGAGGATGTGACGGTTAAGCTCAATGGTACTGCCGATCCCGCACCTCTGGAGGTTTATCCCCCTGTGATGCTTGCTGCAACCAATATCACCACCACCTCGTTCACTGCCACATGGACTGACGCTACTCCCGCCGCTAACGTACAGAGCTACACGCTGTATGTGCAAGATGAGTCTCATCCCATCAAGCCCGAAGTTGCCCTGCTTGATACCACCGACTGGACCTCGGATGCTACTCTTCCCACCGGCTGGACGCAAAGCAATTTGAAGTATTGGTCCAGCAGCAACGCATGCTACCTGAGCGATGGCGGATATGTGCAGAGCAAAACCTATGACCTCACAGGCTATGATAAGGTGACCGTGATGGTTTACTCGCAGCCCTATCAAAGCGACAACACGCTCACCGTGGCTACCAGCGTTGACACCGAAACCCAGACTGTTCCCAAAAACAGCTCGTTCACTTGGTACACCTTCGTTCTGGATTGCGCTAGCAGTGACCAAGTAACACTCACTAGCAGCGGCATGCCCGACCTGAGGTACGTGAAGGTTTATGCCGGTGACCTCACCGCAACCCAGCTCAAGTCTACCGAAACTGGCGATGCTACTTACCGTGTCATCACCGGTATCACCGACAAGAGCTACACCGTTACCGGTCTCACCGAGGGTGGCACCTTCAACTTCTATGTTGTGGCCAACTACATCAACGACGCTATCGGTACCAGCAACGTTGAGCAGGTAACTCTCCTGGAGAATACCGACCCTGTCATCACTGTCAATCCCGCTACAGTGAGCATGACTGCCCTTACTGGCGAGACTGCTACCGCAACTTTCAACGTTTCGGGTGCCTACCTCACTGGAGATGTGACCTTGACATTGGAAGATGCTAATGATGTTTACAGCATCACCCCGACGACCATCAGTGCTGATGATGCCATGAATGGTGTGGACGTGACGGTTACCTATGCTCCTACGGCCTTTGGCAATCACAACGCTACGGTAACCCTGAGCACTGCCGATGCCGAAAATGCGACAGTCGCCCTGAACGGTACGGCAAACCTGTTCAAACAAGCTCCCGTGATGCTGCCTGCTAACGAGGAATACATCAATCTGACTCAGTTCCGCGCCGACTGGACCGACCAGACTCCTGACGAGAACGTGGCCAGCTACACCCTTGAGGTATCGCCCAAGCCCGTTATCCCCGAGGTTCAAGAGCTTGCAAACATCGACTTCAGCAACGTGACCGCTGTGACCGAGAACAATCAGCTCCCGAACCAGATTGCCAACTATGCACAGTATGTTCCCGAGGGTTGGACGGTTAACAACTATCTGTGGGTGAACAACGGCTATGTCATCTCTGGACAGAACGGCTCGTTCGTTTCGCCGACTTATGACCTCACGGGTTATGACAAGGTGACCGTCGTTATCGATGCTTACTCCTACTATGCCAGCAATTATGGCACCGCCGAGCTGAGCGTATCGACGGGCAACGGTTCACAGGACCTTACCCTGGGCACTGACGACTTTATGACCTACACCGTCGTGCTCGACTGTGCCACTAGTGATCAGGTGACCATTGCAGGTACGGCCAACTACTTTGCTTTGAGAAGCATTAAGGTTTATGCTGGTGACCTCACTGCTGTCCAGGCAGCCCGCATGGCTACCGAGACCGGCGATGCAGACTACCGCCTGATTACCGAGATCACCGACAAGTTCTACACCGTTGAGAACCTGACTGCCGAGGGCACCTTCCTCTATCGCGTTAAGGCCATCTACCTCGACGGCACCGAGAGCGACTGGAGCAACATCGAGGAGGTTACCCTGTTTGAGAACGGCCATGCCTTCCAGCTGGGTGATGTGAACCACGATGGTGAGGTGAACATCAAGGATACTACCGACTTGATTGACCACCTCCTGGGCGGAGATGCTTTCGTCTGCGAGATCTGTGCCGACGTCAAGGCCGACGGTGTGGTTGACATTGCCGATGTGACCGCTCTTGTCGACTATCTGTTGGGCGCTGGCAACGTCGTGAATTATCGTTTCCTCATGCTGAAGTGATTGATCAGCAAGTGAGTTAATGATTTTGCCAGTTTGCCGTTTTCGGTAACTGCAAGATGAATCTAAAGCGGGACATCTTCCATTTTGCATGGAGGTGTCCCGCTTAGAATTTTATTACTATTGTTTGTGGTTTTTTTATCCCTGATTGAGCAGAATAAAAAACGTGTTGATGGAAAAATGAGAGCTTTTTGGTGAAAGTGCAAGAAAAAATTTGGAAAATATAGCGTGGCGTTGTAAATTTGCACGTTTTTTGAGATAATCATTTAATTAGTTACATTTATACATTTATGAAAAAATTTCTATTTTTGATGATTGCCGCTCTCGCGGCGATGCAATTGACCTCTGCGCCTGTTGACCAATTAACGGCGATGCGCGTTGCCAAAAACTACTTAACCAATAATCTCTATGCCGGCAAGATAATGGCACCTGCAGCACTCAATCCTGTGCTGATCAAGGCTGAGATGGGTAATACCAAGTTGGCTCAACCCGTTTATTACATTTACAACACCTCTACTACTTTCCTTGTGGTCGCTGGTGATGACCGCGCCCGTCAGATCCTCATGGTGGGTGATCAGCCTCTGGACATGAGCAATGAAATGCCTGACGGCTTGACTTACATGCTCAACTGGTACAAGGAACAGATGGAGTTCCTCCAGAATCACCCTGGAATCGTGGTTGATCCGGGTACTCCTAGCGTGTCCGAAACGCCCTCTTTCAAGGCTGCAACCTATGGTCCCCTGTTGACTTGCAACTGGGATCAGAGCGCTCCTTACTACAACCAGTGTGTATTCACCTACAGTGGAAACACCTATCAGTGTGTGACCGGTTGCCCCGCAACCTCGGCTTCGATGGTTATGTACTACTGGAAATATCCCACTGCACCTACTCCCTCGGTTCCCTCTTATTCATTCTATCTGAATGATTACTATAGGGTTACCGCTCCTGCGCTGCCTTCAACCACCTTTGATTGGGCTAATATGAAGAATACCTACAGGACCTATAACACTGCTCAGGCCAATGCCGTTGCTACGCTCATGCGCTATGTCGGCCAGGCCGAGAAGATGGATTACGGTACTGACGCCAGCGGTATCAGCTCTGCCGAGGCAAGTAAAATCGTGACGATGTACAAGCTGTTCGGCTATGACCAGAGCACAACCCGTCTAGTAAAGAAATCTCAGTATTCCGAGGCTAACTGGGCCCTCATCATCCAAAATGAGATGAAGCTCAGTCGTCCCATCGTTTATATGGGTGTTGCTTCTGACGGTGGCCATGCATTCAACGTGGACGGTTATCGTGAGAGTGACGGTCTGTACCATGTGAACTTTGGTTGGAGCGGTTATGGCAACAACTGGTGTGCAATGAATGCCTTCACTTGCGACGGATCGACCTACAGCATGACGCAGCAGGCGATTGTCGGCATTCAGCCTCCCGGCGGTGAAGTCACCTATCCTATTCTCGAGACTGAAACCGAGTCGATCGACTTTGGAACAGTGACTGTGGGTCAGAGCGTTAGCCAGACTTTCCATGTAACGGGTATGAACCTGCTCACCGATGTCACCGTCACCAGAAGTGGTAACGCTGCTTTCAGCGCTAGCCCCGAGACCCTCACTGTCGAGCAGGTACAGAATGGTGCCGACATCACGGTGACCTTTACTCCCACTACAAGCAGCAATGTTACTGCCACTATTTATGTCAAGAGCCCTGGTGCTGCCGACCTGACCGTCACCGTTAGCGGTTCTGGACAGCTCGTTCCGACGATCACGGCTGATCCCTCCGAGATGAACTTCAACACCACTGTTGGACAGCCTGTCACCCAAAACTTCACGCTCAAGGGTTACAACCTGACTGGTGCAGTTTACCTGAAGACGGTGAATTCGACGGGTGGTTTCTCGGTGGACAAGTCTAATGTCACCAAGAATAACGCAATGAATGGCGTTGAAGTTGCTGTAACTTACAACCCCTCGGCTCCTGGCAACCACAGTGCACGCGTCATGCTGCGCAGCGCTGGCGCTGACACGATTTATGTCAACCTCACTGGTACTGCCGACGTGGAGAAGTACACCCCTGTGATGCAGCCTGCCAACATGGACTACGTCACAAGGACCTCGTTCCGTGCCGAGTGGACCGACAATACCTATGCCGGTGCTGTAGCCAGCTACACCCTCGAGTGCACGGGTGATGGCAACACCGTTTCCATTCCTAACATTACCGAGAAGAATTACGTACTGCAGAATCTGACTGCTGGCGCTGTTTACTCCTACAAGGTGAAGGCCCTGTATAACGACGGTACCCAGAGCGCATGGAGCAACACCGAGCAGGTGACCCTGCTGTCAGGTCCTGAATTTGCCAGCGGTGACGTGAACCACGATGGTTCGGTGGACATTGCTGATGTGACCAGGATCATTGACTATTTGCTGGGTAATAGCGATGGTTTCTATACCGATTGCGGTGATGTGAATGGTGATTTTGAAATCAACATTGCCGATGCGACATCACTCATCGATCAACTGCTGAGCGGTAATTGAGCCATGTAATCATCTTACAGAACTCCATAAAAATAGAGGATCCTTTCGGGTCCTCTATTTTATTATTCTTAGCCCCATTGCGTGAGGCACGTCTAGATGAATTGTTCTGAATCCCGGGTGGTTGTGTCACTTGCAGCAATCGCTGGGAGAGATGGTGTAACCGCGCAAAAAGGCATCGGTATCCATCCTCTTCTTGCCTGACTGTTGCAGCGACAGCAGTTCCAACCAACCGTCACCGCAAGCAACGCGCAACGTCTTGCGGTCGGCAACGATTGTGCCGGGAGTGGGCTTTTCTGCCGTAGCAAAAGGTTCTGGCTCTCCTGTGGCATATACCTTAAGGGTTGTCATCTCGTTTCCATCGGCATTTTGGAGTGTCGTCCAGGCGGCAGGGTAGGGTGAGAGGCCGCGGATGTGGTTATAGAGGGTCTCGGCAGGACGGCTCCAGTCAATGCGGCATGTGTCCTTGAAAATCTTGGGGGCCGGTGTGGGCTGCTGGCCGGCGGTAAGCATCTGTTCCTGGGGAATGGGCTTGACGGTGCCCGCGATGATGGCGTCCACGGTCTCGAGCACCATATCGGCACCCATGACCATCAGGCGGTCGTGGATAACCTCGACATTATCCTTGCGGCCGATAGGGCAGCTGCGTTGCTGGATCACGTCGCCCGTGTCGATCTCATGCTTCAGGAAGAAGGTGGTCACCCCCGTCTCGGTATCGCCGTTCATCACGGCCCAGTTGATGGGCGCTGCGCCGCGGTAACGGGGCAAAAGCGAAGCATGCAGGTTGAAAGTGCCCAGCGGGGGCATCTGCCATACGGCCTCGGGCAGCATTCTGAAGGCGATGACGATAAACAGCTGGGCATTGAAACTGCGCAACTCTTCGATAAAGGCCTCGTCCTTGAGGCTCACGGGCTGCAGTACGGGCAGGTCATGCTCCACGGCATAACGCTTCACGTCACTCTGTTGCAACTGGCGACCGCGTCCGGCAGGCTTGTCGGGCATGGTGACCACAGCGGCCACGTTATAGCCGCCGTCCACCAGACGGCTCAAGCTCTCGACAGCAAAATCGGGAGTGCCGAAAAAAACTATTCTTAAATCCTCTTTAGTCATAATCACGATATTAACTTCTAACTCCTAACTTCTAACTAAAAAGAGACGCACAGCGCTCCGCCCAGTACCCACTGGTGCAGATGCTTGCTGGCGCTGGAAACCATCGTTTGAGCGATGTCGAAATTAAAAATCCGCAGCAAATCTGTCATGTCGGGGTTAACCGTCTCAAAGAATTTAAAAGGACTATAGCTTGCTGTGTAGGTCTTCTTGCAGTAGTCATAGTCACAGAACAGACGCCATGAGAAAGAGTTCTTGTAGGAATAAGTGAGAGAAAGGCCGGTGCCGTATTTCATTGAGTTGGAGGCATGTACGTTGGCAAATTCCCAATCTCCCTTGACGGGATTACCCGTCTTGATGAACATGGAGGTATCATCATTCCCCAAACCTCCAAGATCAAATCCCAACTCTTCGCCTTCAAATTCGGCATCCACTTCAATGTCGTCCATGATGCTTCGACCTACCAGCAACTTGGAACCGATAGCAAAGCGTGAAGACAACGGCAGACTGAAATATATACCGGCATCGGCAGCAAATTCGGTGATGTGATCGCTCTGAATTTCCAAGTCAATGTAATCGATGGAATTCTGCAGAAGTGGGTCGTCGAGGATTTCCTTTATGCCCACCGCCTCTCCTTGGGCGAAAATATTCCATCCCTTGATGGGGGTGCTCTTGACGCGCAATCGGCCGCCAATGCCCACATACGGGTTGAAGAACCAGGCACCCTCGGCACCTACGGCCGTGGCCGATCGGAATTGCAATGATAAGGGCTCACTCTTTCCGAAATCGTCGCCTTCATCTATTTCAAAGATCTCTTTGATGGACTCATAGTCGATTTCGAAGGGTGGCAGGTTAAGGTTCTTGTTACCCAAGCCGATACCCATCGAGATGGAGAAGAACGATGGATTCTTGCTCAGGTCTGAATAGTAACTGAGGTCGTTCATCAGCAGGCCCCGCTGCTTGAACAACAGGTCACAGATACCGTAGGCCAGCTCGGTCGAGAGAATACCGATGCCTGCACCCGATAGCACGTCACTGATCCAGTGCCTGTTGTTAAGCACGCGCATGACGCCCGTAGCGGTGGCTACCGTGTAACCTGCGATGGAGTACCATGGCGAACGCGTCAGGCCGTATTCCTTGTGCAGGATCGTTGCACCGGCAAAAGCCGTAGCAGTATGCCCCGAGGGCCATGAATTTCGCGTCGAGCCGTCGGGACGCATCTCGCTGGCGGTATATTTGATGCTGTTGACAAAGGCTGCCATGATAGCATAGGAGGTTAACGATGAGGCAAACAGGCGGGGCCAGCTGGAACGGCCCTCGACTCCTGCCATCTTCAAGCCTGCGGTCAAGGCGATGCCCGAGAACTGGGTGTAGTTGTCGATCTCGCTATGGAAATTGTACTTGATGAGGCGTATTTTGGTGTTAGTATTGTTGTAATCCTGGCGGAAGGCGGCTTTTTCGCTTTTGGCGATCATACCGGCCAGGAACACGGGGATGCCCACCCACGTCTGATCCTGCATGAAGGTGTAGGGCTTAACCGCCGGGTTTGTCGTGTTCTTGAGAAAATGGAAATCCACTCCGCGGTATTTGCGGTACATATTGGGATCTCCTAGAGTGGTTTTCTCTTCCATAAAGTACTCAACATTAGCCGGTTTCGATACCGTGTCCACGGCATTCACGGGAACGTCGGCAACGGTGGCGTCTTGTGTGGTCTCTTCAATGACCGCTGCCGAGTCATTGAAGACCGAGTCGGTGATACAAGTCACTTCTGTTGCCATGGTGATGAATGGCAGTAATGCGGCAGCCAGTAGGAATACAAAGTGTACTTTCTTCATGATGGAATTGAATGTCGTTAATCGTATGTGTAGTGTTTCAGCACCTGGCGGTAGCTGTTGAAAATCTTGCTCTTGGAAACGAAGCCCACGTACTTGCCGTCTTCATCAATGACGGGCAGGTTCCAAGCCCCGGTGTTGTCAAAGGTCTTCATCACCTTTTCCATCGGGGTGCCCACTATGACTTTAGCCGGGGGAATGGCCATGAAGCGGTTGACTTGCATGCGGCGGTACAGGTCGGGGCGGAACATGATGTTGCGGATATCGTCGAGCTGAACCACGCCAATCAATATGCCCTTATCGTCGGTGACGGGGAACAGGTTGCGGTGGCTTTGGGCAATCACGTCCACCATGTCCTTGAGGCTCATGTCGGGGTGGACGATGGAGAAATCACGTTCGATGACGCTGTCCATCTTCAGCAGGGTGAGGACCGAGCGGTCCTTCTGGTGCGTGAGCAGTTCTCCGCGCTTGGCAAGGCGGCGGGAATAGATGCCGTAGGGCGTGAATATGCGGCAGATGCCGTAACTGCTGGCCGACACGATGAGCAGCGGCAGGAACAGTTCATAGCCGCCGGTCATCTCGGCGGTCAAGAAGATCGCCATCAACGGGGCATGCATCACGCCCGCCATCACGCCCGCCATGCCCATGAGGGCAAAATTCTTGATGCTGAGCGGCATATCGGGGTCGATGAGGCCCAGATTGTTGAACAGATAGGCAAAAAAGACACCGCTCATCACGCCAACGAACAATGAAGGGGCGAAGGTACCGCCCACGCCACCACCGCCGTTGGTCGCTGCTGTGGCAAACACCTTAAAGGCGCCCAGGGCGAACAGGAACAACAGCACGGCAACCGTGTTGTTGCGGTAGGAATAGAACAGGCTGTTGTTGAAAATGCCCGTGACGTCGCCGTTGATCAGGCGGGTGATGCCTTCGTAACCCTCGCCATATAGGGGCGGCATGACGAAGATGAGAAGGCTCAGCGTGATGCCTCCCACGGCAAATCGCACCCAGCGGTTGCGCAACCGCTTGAACTGCCCCTCAATCCTGTCAATCAAGGTGATGAAATATAGCGAGACGAAACCGCAGAATACCCCCAGCAACAGCACAAACGGGATGCGGGATGCGTAGAACGGCTCGCTCTGTGAAAAGAAGAATTCGACATTATAGCCTGTGAACACATAGGCCACCGTCGCGCCGGCCACCGAGGCCGTGATCAATGGGATGGCAGAGCCTGCAGTCAGGTCGAGCATGAGCACCTCGATGGTGAACAGCATGCCCGCGATGGGGGCCTTGAAGATGCCCGCGATACCTGCTGCAGCGCCGCATGCCACAAGCATGGCCAGCGTCTGCGGCGTGAGCCTGAAGGCTTGACCAAGGTTGCTGCCGATGGCTGCTCCGGTAAAGACGATAGGACCCTCGGCACCGACCGAACCACCAAAGCCGATCGTCACCGACGAGGCGATGAGCGACGAGTACATGTTGTGGATCTTGAGGCGGCTTTTCTTCAGCGCCAGGGCATAGAGCACTCGTGTCACACCATGCGAGATGGGCTCACGGGCGATGTAATAGACATACAGACTGGCCAACAAAATACCTATAGCGGGGAAAACAAGGTAGAGCAGGTTGCCTTGCTCGGCATTGAATCGGCTGGTCAAGAAATTGGCGATCAGGGCGATCAGGGTCTTGAGCAGCACGGCGGCAAGTCCGGCAGCAACGCCGACAATAAGGGCAAGCAGCACGACGAAGGTCTTGTCGGGCAAGTGGCGCTCACGCCACATGAGCAGGCGTATCCACCAATTGGCGTTCTCGCTCGACATGTTGCCGGCGGTCTTGGTGCTATGAGTTGTCGCGGAGTCCTGTGCCATCACATTCCGCGTCCTGTTAAGACGATTTTAATGGTGTAAAGCAATATCTTCAGGTCGTTGAGCAGCGACATGTTGTTCAAGTAGGTCAAGTCATACTCAACGCGCTCAATCATCTCGTCAAGGTTCTTGGCATAGCCAAACTTGACCATACCCATCGAGGTGATGCCTGGACGCACTTGATGCAGCAGCGAGTAGGCCGGCACCAGGGGCGTGATCTGGTCAATGTAGAACTTGCGTTCGGGACGTGGCCCCACGAGTGACATATCCCCCTTGAGGACATTCCAGAACTGCGGCAGTTCGTCGATGCGGTACTTGCGCATGAAGCGTCCGAATGGCGTGATGCGCGGGTCATCGTCCGACGACAGCTGCGGGCAGCCGCTAGCCTCGGCATTCTGTACCATAGAACGGAACTTGATGATATTGAACGGCTTGTTGTGCAGGCCGATGCGCTCTTGCTTATAGAATACGGGCCCCGGGCTGGTGCGCTTGATGATGAGTGCTATGATGGCATACACGGGCATCAGGACTATCAGAGCGATGACCGACACCAGCACATCGAGGGCGCGCTTGATGTTCTTGCCGCTGTCGCTCATGCTGCTGCGGGAGATGTTGACCAACGGCTCGCCATAGATGTCCGAGATGGTCACCGGAATCCTCATTTTGTTGAAGTACTCGGGCGAAATCATGATGGGCAGGCCCAGGGCAAACAAGCGGTTGATCGCATTCATGGTCTGCGTCGTGTCGTCACGCGAGGGGACAACAATCAGTTCCCAAATGCCTAATTGTTTGCACACGTCCTGCAGTTCATCCAGCTCATAGTGGGGCAGGCTAGTGCCTTTCACGGGATTCTCGCCCGGTATGTTGACAAATCCCAGCACCTCGTGTCCCGTGGATCGCTTGCGGCGGTTCAGCTTTTCGAAATAGTTGAGCGCTGCCGAGCCGCTGCCCACAATCAGGGTGGGGAAGGCCCAGCGCCGTGACTTGATCAACGATGAAGCATGATTAGTGATAATGGCACGTACAAGATACACAAACCCGAACAGCAGAGCCCAAAGGATGAAAATCATCTCATAATCGCTGCCTCGCACGCCAATCACGTCGTTGATGAGTGCCAGGAAGAAGATGAGCAGTGTGTTGATGACCGCACTGGTCGCCGTGGTGAGCAGTTCCTGAACACGCGACTTGCGCACTACATTATTGTAATAGCCGCTGAAGATATAGGTCACCATCATCAACAACGGGAAGAATATCTGCCCGGCAATCACCATGTCGCTCTTGAGGTAGCTCACCAGGTAAGGCCATCCCACAACATTGCCCATCTGATAACGCACGATGTTATAGGTGAACCAGGCAAGGTTGGACATCATAAAATCGCCCACTACATATTTGATGCGCTGTCGATGTGCCTGATTGTTGATGTCTAACCGGAATCTCATAGTCTTATCTGATGATTTTAAAGGTGCCGTCCCGGCTCAGTAGGATGATGTTCGACGGTTGATGGTGTGTGTCGTCTTCACGGCGGTACTTCACGGCATAGTCCACACCCTTGACGATCGATGCATCGATGTCGGAAAATGTCTTGGCAGTGGGTTGGCCGCTCACGTTGGCCGATGTGGACACGATGGGCTTGCCGAAACGCTCACACAGGCGGTGACAAAACTCATCGTTGGGGATGCGGATGCCCACACTGTCTTCGGCCCCCAGCACATTGGGCGCCAGGTTATAGGCCCCCTCATAGATGATGGTCAAGGGCTTCACGGCCACATCAATCAGTTCGCGGGCAATCATCGGCACATCCACCACATAGTGGTCCAGGTGGTCCGCACTGTCAATGAGCACAATCAGCGCCTTGCTGTCATCGCGCTGTTTGAGTTGATAGATCTTCTTCACCGCCTCGGCATTGGTCGCGTCACAACCGATTCCCCACACCGTATCCGTCGGGTACAGAATCAACCCTCCAGCGCTCAACGTCTTGAGGCATTGAACGATATCCGCCTCCTGTTGTGCCCTGCCTTTCTGTATTTCTTCCTTCTTTGAACTCATTTCGATTGGTTTGCAATATGCAAAGATAATGCAAAGTTGGAACTCCTGCAACAGTGGGGCAAGACTTTTTGCCGAATCGTGACCACGCGGGCACATCACACGGGAAAAGGCAGTAACGGTCAGGATTGTGTGCCGGGGTGGGGAACAGTGATTTTTTGTGAATCAAGACTGAAGAAAAAGGTGCTCCTGGCCGTAAAGAAAAACAGATAATAAAGGCACGAAGCCGCTAAGAGTTAATTTCTTAGCGGCTTCGAGTTTTATCGTGAGTCCCTAGGGACGCGGATGCCAAAAGCAAAAAGTTGTTTTGGTTGTTTAACCAAATAGTTGTTTACGTTGTTTGATAAACTAGAGGCTTACTTGGTCTGCTGTTTGGCCCAGCTGTCTTTCAGCCCGATGGTGCGGTTGAACACGAGGTGACCCTCGGTCGAGTCCTGATCGACAGTGAAGTAGCCGATGCGCTGGAACTGGAACGTGTCGCCCACCTTGGCGGTCTCGGCCAGGAACGGCTCAATCTTGGCATCGTTGATGACGCGCAGCGAGTCGGGATTCAGCAGCTCGCGGAAGTCGTGCTCGGTGTCGGCACTCGGGTTCTCCACAGCAAACAGGCGGTCATACAGCCTTACCTCGGCATCGACGCAGTGGCGGGCGCTCACCCAGTGCAGGGTACCTTTCACCTTGCGCTGACTGCCGGCGCTGCCGCTCAGCGTGTCGGGGTCATAGGTGCACTGGATTTCGGTCACGTTGCCGTCGGCATCCTTGGTGCAGCCGGTGCACATGACGATGTAGGCTCCCTTCAGGCGCACTTCCTTGCCCGGCGTGAGGCGGAAGAACTTCTTGGGAGGCTCTTCCATAAAGTCGTCACGCTCGATATAGATCTCGCGCGAGAACGGCATCTGGTGCTTGCCGGCATTCTCCTGCTCGGGGTTATTGTCCATCTCCATCATCTCCACCTTGTCCTCGGGGTAGTTGGTGATGACCACCTTGACGGGGTTGAGCACGGCGCTCACGCGGTTGGCGTGATGGTTGAGTTCCTCGCGGATATTGTGCTCCAGCAGGCCGATGTCGTTCAGCGCCTCATACTTGGTATAGCCGATGTCCTCGATGAAGTTCTTGATGCTCTGGGCGGTGTAGCCGCGGCGGCGCAGGCCGCACAGCGTCGGCATGCGGGGATCGTCCCAGCCTGCCACGAGACCTTCCTTGACGAGCTGCAGCAGTTTGCGCTTGCTCATCAGCAGTACTCGCTGGCGCTCTCACCGGCCAACTCGTGCACGAAGTAGTCGTACAGGTCACGGTGGGGCACAAACTCCAGCGTGCAGATCGAGTGGGTCACACCCTCAAAGTAGTCGCTCTGACCGTGGGCAAAGTCATACATGGGATAAACGTTCCACTTGTTGCCCGTGCGCCAGTGCGGCGTCTTGATGATGCGGTAGATGATGGGGTCGCGGAAGTGCATGTTGCTCGACGCCATGTCAATCTTGGCGCGCAGCACATGGCTGCCCTCCTCAAACTCGCCCGCATTCATGCGCTCAAACAGGTCCAGGTTCTCCTCGACGCTGCGGTCGCGGTAGGGGCTGTTGGTGCCGGGTGTGGTGGGCGTGCCCTTCTGCTGGGCAATCTGCTCACTGGTCTGGTCATCGACGTATGCCTTGCCCTCCTTAATCAGGCGGATGGCGAAATCGTACAGTTTGGGGAAGTAGTCGCTGGCATAGTACAGACGGTCGCCCCAGTCATAGCCCAGCCAGTGGATGTCGCGCATGATAGCCTCGACATACTCGGTGTCCTCCTTTTGCGGGTTGGTGTCGTCGAAGCGCAGGTTACATGTTCCGCCAAATTTCTCGGCTACGCCGAAGTCCATGCAGATGGCCTTGGCATGGCCGATGTGCAGATAGCCGTTGGGCTCTGGCGGGAAACGCGTGTTCAAGCGTCCTCCGTTCTTACCGGCCGCCAGGTCTTCGGCGACAAACTGCTGTACAAAATTCAAGGGCTTCTTCTCCTCGGCCCCAGCGTTGATATTCTCAATATTCTCCGCCATATTATCTTGTTCGTTTAAATGGTTTTCTACTAATTAAACTGCAAAGTTACAAAAAATCCCCGCAACTCTGGTGCGGAGACGCTAAAATAATCCCTATTTATTTGATTATGCTTATGATTGCCTGGGCGAACAAACGGTGCAGAGGTAACTGGGGTGGACGGTAGTGGCGAAGCGGTAGCGCGGGGCTTTGTCGAGCATTTGGGCGATATCGCCGTCATGATCGTCGCCCGTGAGTTTGTAAAGGCTCTCCTTCATGGTCCACAGGCGGGTGAAGGCGACCTCGGGCTGCACCGAGGCCACGATTTCACGCATTTCGTCATCATTCATCACACGGCGGGCGACCTCGACGCTGTAATGCCCGGTGGTCTCGATGTCGATGCCGACGGGATGGTCACTCAGGGCCACGGCCACTGCCTCGTGGCAGTGGCTCAGGCTGAAGTGGATATCGGGATGACCCTGCAGCAGCGGCTTTCCCTTGTCGTCGTAGGCGAAGACGGGCATCCCGTCGATGCCGTATTCCTGCATCAAGGCGCGTTGCAGCAGGCGATAGGCGGCCAGGCACAGGCGCTGGTCACGCTCCTGGCGGTAGCGCAGGGCATAGTCACGCCGCTGGGGACTCACTGCCGCCAGTGCCTCCCGCAGGTCAAAATCGTCGATATGGTCGTCGATATAGATCACTGTTTCAACTCAAAGCGCAGGTGCAGCGACTTGTGCATGACATAGATGGCTATGGCCTCAATCGCGTATGCGATGAGGTAGCTGTGCCAGATGTATTCGGGCAGTATCCGCGCCATGAGCCACAACACTGGGATGACCGTGAGCGACAAGGCAAATGAGATGAACAGTGCCATGTGATGGTGGCTATAGAGCTTATAGACAATCATCAGCACATAAATGTAGCAGAAGGGGATGAAGCTCAACGCGAACACACGCAGCGCCTGGTTGCTCTGGGCCAGCATTTCGGGCTCGTCGCAGCCAAACAGCCGTGCGATGCCCTGCGGGTAAATCCACACGAGCAGGCAGGTCACTGCCATGGCCAAGGAAATGAAGCGGAAACCTTTCCTGATGACGGTGCGCACGCCCTGATTGTCTTCCTTGCCCACCTGAATGGCCCCCAGCGACTGCAGCGTCTGGCACGTGCCCGACAGGAACAGGTTATAGATCTGCAAGAGGTTCATGCACAGGGCAAACACAAAGATACCCGTGCGGCCCGTTGTGGACAGCACGATGCGGTTGGCGCTGAACAGGAGCAGCGTCAGGCAGATCGAGGCCACAGCCAGCGGCGCTCCCTGCGAGATGATGCGTTTCCAGGAAGCAGCCAGCCCATCGGTAGTGAATACGGGAATAAGACGGCGGTTCTCGGGCTTGCGCCAGTGGGAGAGCAGGATGGCGATACCCACCAGATGTCCCACGACAGTCGCAGCCGACGAACCCGTGATGCCCCAGCCAAACCACTGGATGAAGACGATGTCCAGAAACAGGTTCACGGCATTGTCGACGATCACCGCTAGCGACACCAGCCGCGGACTGCCGTCAACACCCACCATGGTCGAGAGGCCCCACATGAGAATGAAGACCGGGCAGCCGATGAGCAGCACCTGCATGTAGTTGCGGGCCAGCGGCAGAATCTGCTCATTATCGCACAGCATCCTTGCCGTCTGCTGCGGGAATATCAGGCCGCCGACAATAGCCAGCACCAGACCCAGCCCCACGGTCAGCGACAGCGAGCGGGTGAAGAATCGCCGGGCGTCATCTGTCTTCTTCTGCCCCAGGGCATAAGCCACCAGCATACCTGCACCCGCATTGATGAGCAGGTGCAGGGTGAAGATAAACTGGGTGATGGGCGTGGACAGGTTGATGGCGCTCACGCCGTCCTCGCTGATGAGATTGCCCACGATGATACCGTCCACCACGGTACCCAGGCAGCCCGAGAGGGCTACCAGGATATAGGCCCACAGATAACGGTAAAACTGGGCGTTGACGTTGTCTTGCTCTTGCAGTTTCATTGTCAATTACATGTCAAAGAATCCGAGTGTGCCGATGGCGGTGAGCATGCGCTCCACATAGTCCCATGACGTGGGCGACCACGCAAAGCCCAAGCGGTAGAGCACTTGGGTCGTGTAGTTGTTGTCGCGTTTCACGTCGGCGGTCTTTTGGCCGTGGGCCATGTCCTGATAGGCCAGCAGCGACGACATCTGGCGTGCCTTCTGCGGGTCGCTCTTGGCTTCCTCCATGGCTGCCTCAAACTCTTCCTGCTCAACAAAGCGCACACCGTTGCCGACGGTGTCAAGTCCCATGAGCACGTCGCCCAGGAACTGGCCGTGGATGTTATAGGGGTGGAACACGGTGCACTCCTTGGGAGTGGAGCTCAGCAGCACGATGGCGCGGGCCACCTCGTTGATGGGCGAGAATTCCACCTGTTGGTTGCGCATGCTGTAGGGGCAGCAGCCCAGCATGTTATAGACCTTGATGCGGCCCATAAACGAGTTGGTCGCGAAGTTGGCCTGGAACTCGCCGTCGGTCGAGCGGGCGGCCAGGTTGCCCACACGCATGATTTTGGCGTTGAGGCCGTGCAGGGCTACAGCGTTGAGTATCAGGCGCTCGGCCATGAACTTGGAGTAGATGTACTTGTTGCCCAGGAACTGGCCCATGTACAGGCGCTGCTCGGTAAAGATCTCGCTCTTGATCTCACCGGCCCACAGACCGCGTGTGCTCGCTGTGGACACATGCACGAGCTTGGCGCCCGTCTTGACGCAGTAGTCCACGCAACGCTGTGCGCCGCCAATGTTCACGTCCTCGATTTCGGTGCCCTCGCTGAAGTGCTTGACGATGGCCGCGCAGTTGAAGATGGTGTCAACCTGCAGGCCCTCGGCAAAGTCGCTCGTCACGTCACCCAGCACGATGTGCAGGCGCTTGCCGAACAAGTCCTTGAAGGCATCCGAGAAGTAGTAGAACAGCAGGGTGCGCAGACGGTTGGCTGCAGACTCCTCATCCTTGCCGCGCACCAGACAGTAGATATTCTCGGCATCCGAGTCGATGAGCTCGCGCAGGATGTGGATGCCCAGGTAGCCCGTGGCACCTGTCAGCAGCACATTGCCCAACTGCTGGCGCTCGCCCTTGCGGAAGACGTTCAACGTGTTCCTCTGCAACAGGTTGTTGATGGCGGTGTAGTCAAATCCGGTGATCTCGGCATCGCCCTCGTTGACGGCTTCGCCGGTAATCAGGCGGGCCAGCTTGCGGGGCGTCGGGTTGGCAAACACGTCACCATAGGCAACATGCAGCCCTTGTTTGTCGGCCTCGATGATGACGCGCGTCACAACCAGCGAGGTACCGCCCAGCTCAAAGAAGTTGTCGGTCGCGCCCACCTTGTCCATCTGCAGGATGCCTGCAAAGATGTCGCAGAAGGTGCGCTCGGTGTCGTTGGCGGGCTCCACATAGGCCGAACTGATGGCCAATTCGGGCTCGGGCAGGGCCTTGACGTCGGTCTTGCCGTTGGGCGTCATGGGCATCTCCTTGAGCTGCAGGTAGGCGGTGGGCACCATGTATTGCGTCAGGCTCTTGGAAATCTCGGCCTTGAGTGCATCGGGTGCAATCTCATGGTCGGCGGTATAGTAGGCACACAGGTGCTCTTTGTCATTGATCTTGCGGATCAGGATAACCACCTTCTTCAGCCCCTCGACCTTGAGCATCACGTTCTCGATCTCGCCCAGTTCGATGCGCAGGCCGCGCAGCTTGATCTGGTGGTCGGTACGGCCCAAGATCACGACATTGCCGTCGGGGAGCCACTTGGCATAGTCGCCCGACTTGTAGATGCGGGTGCCGTGGTAGTCGACGAAGCGCTCACGGGTCATCTCGTCCAGGTTGTTGTAGCCATGGGCCACGCCGCGGCCGCCGATGTACAGTTCGCCCACGACGCCCACGGGCAGCTCGTTGCCGTCCTGGTCCACGATATACTCGATGACGTTCAACTGCGGCTTGCCCACGGTGACGATGTCGGCGTGGGTCAATTCGCTGTTATTCGATGCCACGGTGATTTCGGTGGGACCGTAGCAGTTGAAGATGCGGGCCTTGGTCACCTTGCGCAGCTGTTGCAGCAACTGGTCCGAGAATTTCTCGCCGCCGGCGCGCACGATGTTGATGTGGCTGATGGCGTCACAGAAGTCCTCGCTCGTCAGCCAGGTCATCCAGCGCGACGGGGTGCCCGACACCATGTTGACGTGCTCCTCGTTGATGAGGCGGGCCAGGTCGAGCGGGTTGTTGGCCTGTTCCTCGGTGGCGACGACGAGCGTCTTGCCGTTGAAGTAGGCCGTGCCGATGTCCTGCAGGGCAGCGTCAAACGAGATGGTCGTCACGCTCATGATGCGCTTGGCATCGGTCAACACACCGTTGGCAAACACATTGGCGGGATGGCCGTACAGGTAGTTGCAGATGCCGCGGTGATGCAGCATCACGCCCTTGGGACGGCCGGTCGAACCGCTGGTATAAATCAGGTAGGCCAGGTCATTGGGGGTGATGTCGGGAGCGTGATAGTCGTCATGGGCGGCAATCAGGTCCTCAACATTGATGGCCTTGTCGGCGGGTACGCTGTCCATGCGGTCGGCGGTGGTGATGATGTAGCGGGCCTCGCTGTCCTCAAGAATGAGTTTCACGCGGTCGGCGGGATATTCGGGGTCGCAGGGGATATAGGCGGCACCCGACTTGAGCACGCCGAACAGGGCGAGAATCAGTCGGCTCGTCCTCGGCAGCAGCAGGGCCACGCGGTCGCGTTCATGCACGCCACGGTTCTGCAGTGCGGCGGCAATGCGTGTCGTCACTTCGTCCATCTCCTTATAGGTGAACCTGCCGTCGATGGCAACCAGCGCCTCGTGGTCGGGCTGTGTTTGGGCAAAGTGGCCGATGCACTCGTGGAAGAAGGTGAACGGCGCATCACCCGTCGCCGTCTGGCGCAGGTGGCTCAGTTCCTCTTCCTGGTTCTCGCTCACGATCGACAACTGGCGCAGTTTGGCCTGCGGCTGCTCCATCATCCTGTTGGCCACGGCCACGATGCTCTCGGCCAGGCCACGGCCCACGCGCTCGCTGTAAATCGAGTCGTCATACTCGACGACAACGCCGCCGTTTTCGATCTTGACGTTGATTTTGAACTTGGGTACATTCAATTCCAGCAATTCCTGACCGATGGGCTTATCGTTCACGGTATATTGCGAGAGTACGCCCACTTGATAAGCGTAGGCTATCGCGGGACGGAAACCATAGTCCGTTGCGATGCGGGCAAAGGGGTAGTCCTCGTGGCGCAGCGTCTGGTCAAACGTGTCGCTGGCATGTTTCAGGAATTCGCTCACCGTCACATCGTCGATGCTCATGCCCAGGGCGAGCGTGTTGACAAACATACCCACCGTGTCGGCAATCTTGAGGTTACTGCGGCCGCTGCTCACGGTACACAGATAGACGTCGCGGTTGTTGGTGTAGCGTGATACCACATAGGCAGTTGCTCCCAGGAACAGGTGGGCTGGCGTGATTTCCTCCTGGCGGCAGAAGTCGGCGGCACGTTCAAGGTCCACGGGGCAGACTGCCTCGCCGATGAAGCCTTGCTCGTCGGTCTTGGGCAGGTCGGCGGGAATCTCGCTGGCGCCCTCACAGGTCTGCAGCCGTTCGGCAAAGAACTGCTGTGAGGCCTTGAATTCGTCAGTTTCCTCAGCGGCCTTCTGGTCGCCGACGAAGTCCAGATAGGTATAGGATTCATTCTCCACTGCCTTGCCCTCGAGGGCGGCATTGAGCTGGCGAATGAACAGATCGGCCGAGCCGCCGTCAAATACCAGGTGGTGCATATCCAGCAGCAGGTGAAGTCCTGTGGCTGTCTTAACGATTTCGGCGCGGTACAGCGGGGCCTTCTGCAGATTGAAGGGACGCACAAACTCCCTCTTGTATTTCGCCAGTTCCTCTTCGCTCATCTCGGTGATGTTCACCTCGACGGGAACGCTGTCATCTGTTGTCTGGATGATGGTGTCGCCCTCAGTCGTGAAGTGGACGCTGAGTTCGGGATGTGCCTCAATCACGCGCTTCACGACGTCGGCCAGGTGGTTGGCGTCGGTCCCTTCGGGATAGGTGAGCAGATAGGGAATATTGTAGATGGTCGAAGCGGGATTCTTCAGGCAATCGAAATAGACACCTGTTTGGGCATAGGACAGCGGTGCGCTGGTCTTTGCCGCAGTATCTTTTTCTTGAGCGGTCTCTTCGGCGGGTTTGCTGCCGCCCTCGAGCCACATTCTCAGGATGTCGTTCTCTATCGACTGGATAGTGCCGGTTTTCACCAGACTCTTGGAGTCGAGCGTCACGCCAAAGCGTTTGTTGACCTGAACGGCCAGTTTGATGGCCGAGATGGAGGTCAGTCCGGCATAACCCAGTATGGTTGTCACCCCGAATTCCTTGTTGTTGACGATGTCGGCGACAATCTGGTGCAGTTCCTGCTCCAGCACGTTCATGGGCACGTTGCTCTCTTCGATGGCAGCAGCCTTCTTTTCGGGCTTGGGCAGGGCGCGCTTGTTCACCTTCTGGTTCTGGTTCAAGGGGATGGCGTCGATCTGCATGGTCACGGCAGGCACCATGTAAGGCGGCTTTTGGTCCATGATAAAGTTGTTCAATGCATCGATGTCGATGGTTTCATCGCTCACGATATAGGCAGCGATGAACTTGCCGCCGCCCTCGTCATCAAAGGCCTGTACCGTAGCGTCCTTGATGCCGGGGAACTCGCGGATAACGCTCTCGACCTCCTTGAGCTCGATGCGGAAACCGCGAATCTTGACTTGGCCGTCACGGCGTCCCACAAACTGGATGTCGCCCGACGGCAAGTAACGGACGATGTCGCCCGTGCGATAAACGCGGTTGTATTTTTCCTCACTGGTGAACGGGTTGGGAATAAAGACTTCGGCAGTCTTCTCGGGGCGGTTCAGGTAACCGCGGCTCACCTGGGAGCCTGCTACCCACAATTCGCCGGCCGCACCCACGGGCAGGCGGTGTCCCTGCGGATCGACGATATACAGGCGTATGTTCTTCGGCGCTTTGCCGATGGGAATCTCCTTCATTTTCTTGTCCACCAGATAATAGGTGATGAATACCGTTGACTCGGTGGGACCGTAGAGGTTGAAGAACTTGATGCCCTGCGGGGGCGTTATCGATGCCAGTTTCTCGCCGCCGGTCGAGAGATAATGCAAGGAGTGGTTCTCGACACTTGTCGCAAACTGGTAGCACACCTGCGTAGTCATGAACGAGTGGGTGATGCCGTTCTGCTCAAAATACTCGTTGAGGGCGATAAGGTCCAGACGCAATTCCTCAGGAACGATATAGACGGTTGCTCCGCTGGTGAGCGCGGGGTACGTGTCCATCATGTTGGCGTCAAAGCCGTAGCTGGCATAGGCAGCTACCTTGCAACCTGCCTTGAGGTCAAACATCTGATGGTACCAGTGGCAGAAGGCCACAAGATTGGCGTGGATAAGCTGGCAGCCCTTGGGCACACCTGTCGAACCCGACGTATAAAGCAGGATAAACAGCTGGTCGGGCTTGATGTCCACCTGGGGCGCTGCGGCAGCGGGCAGGCCCATGATGTCCTTGGTCAGCAGCACCTCGCCCTGGTACTCGTCAACGATGGGACGCAGTTCCTCGTCGGCAATCAGCAGTTTGGCATTGGCATCCTGCATCATGAAGTTCAGGCGCTCCTTGGGATAACTCGGGTCGAGCGGCTGATAGCCGCAACCGGCCTTGAGCGCTCCCATCGAGGCGATAGGCATCCACTCGCAGCGGGGAATGATGACAGATACCACGTCCTCGGCACCCAGGCCCTTGCCGACGATATAGGCGGCAATGCGGTCGCTGATTTCATCAACCTGGGCATAGGTGAACTGCTTGTCCATATATACGACGGCTGTTGCGTCGGGCGTGGCCTTGACCTGCTGGCGGAACAACGAGACGATGGTCTGGCTGTCATCATACTCCAGTTCTCCAGGATTAAAGCTGTCGAGGGTTGCCACCTGGTCGGCTGTGGCAATGTCGATGTCGCGCAGGTATTCCTGGGTGATGAAGCCCTCGAGCACGGCCTCATAGCTCTCTAAAATCTGGGCAACGAGCTCTTGCGAGTATTCGTTGGCTTTATATTCGGCTTCAATTTCTACCTTGCCGTCGTTAATGAAGGCTTTCAGGTAGAACGATTCTTCAAGCGTGTTGTTGGCAATTCTGATCATCTCCACAGGCTTGCCGTCTATCATCTGGACGTCAAGCACATTGCCGTGCCAAGCAAAAATGGAGTTGCTCTGCAGGTTCAAGTCTGTCATCAAGTCGGCATAGGAGTATGAATCGTGCTCGCGGCACCCTGCCATCTGTTCCTGTCCTTGTTGCAGCAGTTCCAGCACGGTGGTTTCGTTGGTGAACTTGGCATAAACGGGCAGGGTCTTGACCGTCATGCCTAGCGAGCGGCTGAAGCGTTTGTCAGTCCGGCCGTTGTAGATGGTGTTGAACAGACTCTCCTGCTCATTGTTGAACTTAGCCAGCAGGAAGGCATAGGCCGTGGTGAACAGCGTACTCTTGAACACACCGTTCTTTTTGCAGTATTCATCAACGCGGCCCAGGTCGACCGACAGGGTGCGCAGTAACTGGCCCTCGCGATACTCGGGCTCCTCCAGATCGGGCACAAACTGGGTGAAGGTGTCGCCACAGTCAAAGTTGGCGGCAAACCACTTCTTGGCTTCATCATAGGCGGGAGTCTTGCGTCTGGCTGCTTCGTCGGTGGCTACTTCCATCATCGTCAACTCTTCGGGGGCAAGGGGCTCGCCTTGATAAGCCTTGTCGATTTCTTGCATCAGAATCCGGAACGATGCGCCGTCCATGATGATGTGGTGATAATCGACCATGAAATAATAATGATCCTTGTCGCGCAACAGCCTGAAACGGAACAGTCGGTCTCCGTAGATGTTGAACGGCTCCACGAACTGAGCTTTTTCCTGTTCGATGTCCTGGATGTCTTCAATGCTGGGCGACCATTGCTCATTGTCCATGTCGAGCGTCTGTATCGGCTCTCCGTCTTCGCCCAACTCGATGCGGGTGAACAGTGTGGGGTGAGCCTTAAAGGCTGTCTTAACGGCCTCGAGCAGTCGTTGGCCATCCAGCGAACGGTCAAGCACATAAACGAAAGGCAGATTATAGCATGGCTCTCCCAGGTGGTTTGCACATTCCACATAGATTCCGAACTGGGAGGTTGATAAGGGTGCTGAAAGTTTCATATTTTGGTTAATTTTGGTTTTTAGGCGTTGAAGCTAGAAACTAGAAACTAAGGACTAGAAACTAGCCTACCATTTGGTTGTAAAAATGCGCGGGTTGACGACAAGCGTGATGTATCCCCAGCGCAGGCTGTTCTTTGAGCTGGAGCGTTTCAGACGCTTCATCGTTTCGCCGCCCCACATGAATGATGCTCCTGCTGCGACGCTCACGTCGCGGCTAATGGCATAGCCCGTCTGGAATTCGATCTCGTGTCCGAGGGTCTTGTCCATGTCATCAAGGTCGGTTGCTGTAGCAAAGTAGTGATAACTGCCATTGATCATCAAGTTCTTCAATGGGCTGTAAGTGGCTCCTAAATAAGCATTCTGCAAGCCAGGAGTGAATCCGTGATGATAGGCGCTCACATAGAAGAAGTCCATTGCGCCGTAGAACTTGTGATGGGAACCATAGACTGTGCTGAAGCCTCTAATGACATCGTGATGTACCATACCAATGTTGTGCCCGGTGGGAACAGCAAAGTATTTGTCACCGCTCAAGTAGTCATAGCCTGCAGTAAAGTTGAACTTGGGTGACAGCATATAGGTGACTTTTCCACTGGCCATCCAGGCCTGGATTTTGACACCATGCTCATTTTTGCCAAACTGGTTATAGTATGACGCCTCGGCCTTCCAGTGTTTGGGCTGGAATGACACATAGGTACCTGCCAAATGCTGGAACCAGGTCTTATCAAGCTTGTCATTCAGCTCACTCTGCATGCCGATGTTCATGAACAGCAGTGAAGCTCCCAACGGCAAACGCGGCATGTCATAGTGGTACCACGCCGTTTGCATGGTTTTGTAGGGCTGACCGCCGTTAACATAGTAGGAGCCGCCAGTTTCCATTACATTGGCATTCTGGTTATAGGCCAGAATGATATGGGCTTTGTGGCCGTGACCTTCATAACCCAGACGCAAAACGTCGTGGGAAGATGAAGCCATTGCCCAATCATCAGAGCCGATGATGCGTTCGTCATCATAGTTCAGGGCCACACGACCAACTTGGGCAAACATGCCGGAATATGTGGCCATCTTCACCCATGCTTCATGCAGGTTGAAGCCTCCTTTGCCCGCCTGTCCCCACACACCAGAGTGCTGAGGCGTGACGCGGGCTTCGAGCCAGTCGCGTTTGAAGTTGATGGGCAAGCGTGTGCGGCTGAGCAAGAAATTGGACTTAGGAACCTCAACATTCTCACCTTCTTCCTCATCCTCAACGGGTGCTGACGGCATGCCGCCATATCGTGACTCGCCGCGACCCAGAAACTGCAGGTCAATGCTAAACTCGTTTTTGGGAACGGGAATGGTATCGGTCGAGGGCTGGCCCGTTGCCAGCAGCGCAGGCATGGCTATGACTGCCAGCAGCCATCGCCTGATTTGGTTGTGTATCATGTTACAGGAGAGTTTCACTCAAATTCAAACAAGTTGATGAACCCAGTGATTTGAAACACGTTCTTGATGTCGTCGTTCACGTTGCGCAGCGTGACGGTCTTGCCCTTGGCCTTGGTCTTCTTGAGCACGTCGAGCAGGATGCGCAGGCCGCTAGATGCGATGTACTCCAGTTCTTTACATTCAAACACCACATCTTTGTTGATCGATTCGGTGATAGGCTTCAGCGTTGCATCTGCCTCCATCGCCGCAGCTGTATCTAATGAGCCAATCAGCGTGATAATCGTTTTCTCGTCTAATTCTTGAATTGTAGTTTTCATTTTATTTATAGCTTTAAATGGTTAATATCATTGTTTGTTATTATAATTCTTCATAATCGTGAGCACGTTTTTGCCGTCGATGCGCTCATAGTTGACGCTGTCCATCAGCGACTGCACGAGCAGGATGCCTAAGCCGCCGATGGGACGCTCCTCGGCGCTGAGCGTTGTGTCGGCTTCACTCTTCATGGTCGGGTCAAAGGCCTTACCCTGGTCGATAATGATGAACTTGATGCCATTATCGGTACCCTTGGCAGTGACGGTGACATCTCCTTGAGTTCCAATGGGATAGGCATAGCTCATCACGTTTACGACGGCCTCCTCTACAGCCAGCATCAGTTGTGACGATAAAGATGACTCAAGGTTTAATCGTTCAGACACCGATTTGACGAAATTATTAAGTTCAGGAACTTGATGCACATCATTACTCAATTTAATCGTCTCGTCGAGCACGGTATGCTCTTCATGCTGGTGGTAATGGACACAAAGCATGGTCAGGTCATCGCTCTGCTGTGCTCCGTTGGCAAAGCGCAAGGCTCCTTCATGCTGGGATTCCATCAGCTGTGACGGGGAAACCTTGCCTTGTTCCAGGCTGGTCTGAGCCGTTTCAATGATGCGCTGCAAGCCATAAAGTTTTCGGTTAGTGTCAGCCATCTCGGTCAAGCCGTCGGTATAGAGCAGCAAGGACGACTCACGGGGTAGTTGCTCTTCTTGCAGGAGATAGGTGGTGTCGCTGAATAATCCCAATGGCAAGTTGGCGTTCACTTTCAGGTTTCTTACCTCATGGTCTATAATCAGCGGTGCGTCATGGCCGGCATTGCAGTAGCGCAGGCGACCCGTGGGCAGGTCCAGCACACCGATGAACATGGTGACAAACATATTGGCATCATTGCCTTCACAAGCTGCCTCGTTGATGGCATGCATGATGCGCGAGGGATTGCTCTCGTTCCGGGACAAACTGCGGAACTGGGAATGCACTACCGCCATCACCAGCGATGACGGCACGCCCTTGCCGCTCACATCACCAATGCAGAAGAACAGTTTCTCGTCGCGGATGAAATAGTCGTACAGATCGCCACCCACTTCCAGCGCCGAGACTTGTTTGCCGCTCACCTCGACGTCGGGCCGTGTAATGTCGGTCTGGGGTAGCATCTCGCTCTGAATCTTTTGGGCAATGTGTAACTCACTGTCGGTGCGCTCCTTGTTCAGTCTGGATTCATGCAACCGTTTCACGTATTGGTTGACGCGGTACAGAATGAACCCTAACAGGGTGAAAGCTCCGAGCATGAGTAACAGCATGTTACGGCGCAAATCATAGAGTTTGCCGAAAACCTCGTCGTCATAGCACACCATCACCACCTGCCAGTGGGGCTGGCCTTTCATAAAGGCATGGTATGCGTATCCCGTGCCCTTCTCTTTGCTTTTGAACGTGACGACCTTGCTGAGGCCCGAACGGCTGGGCTCGTGCAGGCAGGTGCTGTCGTTTATCATTGCCACAACAGCGTCCACATCACTTTGTTGGGTATGGCTGGTATCGGGTTTGGAGATAAGTTTCCCGTCCTCGGTGAGTAGCAGGAAAAAGGTGGATGGGTAATTGTGTCTCGTGTTCAGGGTGTCGATGATGCCCTCGGTCGACAGGTCGATACCGAGTGTGCCAACGGTTTTGCCGTTTTCGTCGGTGAGGGGCATGGCATAGGTCGTCACGACCTTGCCGCAACCATCGACATCCAGATAGGGGTCGCTCCACGAGGGAGTGTTGTTCAGGACGGCTTGCTGGTAAAACTCGCGTTGAGTGTAGTCATGCAACTCATTGGCAACTTGCTTGGTATAGACACTGTCACCACTACGGATGGCCACTGGCTCAAACAGCCGTGAACGATTGGGATAATACTCTGGAGTAAAAGCCGTAAAACAAGTCATCACGTCCTGATTGGACGTAACAAGTCGTTTGAGGATGCGGGGAATGGCATCGGGATTCTTGAGCTGATGTTGGATAGGCCATAGATAGTTGCGCACCATCTCCTTGTGGGACTTGAGAATACTCTTGACAACCACTGCCTTCAAAGTCATCTCGTTCTCGGCGCGGTTATCAAGGCCTTCCTCAACCATGTTGTGGGCATAGTTGTACTGAGCAAGCGAAATGAGTTCTATAAGTGCACCGGCAAGCAGGATGAGGGCAATGGCCGATATGGACTTGCGGTAATGGCTCCAATTGAATTTGTTAAACAGTTGCTTGAACGTCATGACTTGTATTGAATAGATATTCAACGTTATAGGCTGTTATTCATCGAATGTACAAAGGTATAAATTTTTGATAAAATATATAATGTGTTTTGGGGTTAAAAAAATATACATTGTAAATAAAAAAGGGCCGTCTGGATGAGCGACCCTATAAATGTTTCTCTTGCGATGGCTTGACGTGGTGTCAATCTTCGTCCTGTCCGTTCTGCTTGGCGATGCGCTTGCGCTCGAGTTCGTCAAGGATGATCTTGCGCATGCGGATGTGGTTGGGGGTGATTTCCACATACTCGTCGGCCTTGATGTACTCCAGAGCCTCTTCAAGGCTGAACACGATGGGCGGAACGATTTTCACCTTGTCGTCGGCACCGCTGGCGCGCATGTTGGTCAGTTTCTTGGACTTGGTGACGTTGATGACCAGGTCTTTCTCCTTGGTGTGCTCGCCAACGACCTGACCGCCATAGACGTCCTCCTGCGGGAAGATGAAGAAGCGGCCGCGGTCCTGCAGCTTGTCGATGGCGTAGGCGTAGGCCGTGCCACCCTCCATAGCCACGAGCGAACCGTTAGTGCGGCGGGCGATTTCGCCCTTCCAGGGCTCATAGGCCAGGAAGCGGTGCGACATGATGGCCTCGCCGGCACTGGCCGTCAGCACGTTGGTGCGCAGGCCGATGATGCCGCGTGATGGTATCTTGAACTGGAGGTGGATGCGGTCGTTTTGGGTTTCCATCATGGTCATTTCGCCCTTGCGGCGGGTAACCATGTCAATCATCTTGCTGGAGTATTCTTCGGGCACGTTGATGCTCAGCTCCTCGATGGGCTCGCATTTCACGCCGTCGATGGTCTTGATGATAACCTGGGGCTGGCCCACCTGGAGCTCATAGCCCTCGCGGCGCATCTCCTCGATGAGCACCGACAGGTGCAGCACGCCGCGGCCAAACACATTCCACGCGTCCTCGTTCTCGGTGCGCTCGACGCGCAGTGCCAGGTTCTTGTCCAACTCGCGCTGCAGGCGATCCCAGATGTGACGCGAGGTCACATATTTGCCGTCCCTGCCAAAGAAGGGCGAGTCGTTGATGCAGAAGCGCATCGACATCGTGGGCTCGTCAATAGCGATGCGGGGCAGTGCCTCGGGGTTGGTGGGCAGGGTGACGGTGTCACCGATCTCAAAGCCTTCCAGGCCGATGATGGCGCAGATGTCGCCGCTGCTCACGCTCTCGACGTGTTTCTGTCCCATACCCTCAAAGGTGCGAAGCTCCTTGATTTTCTGCTTCACCACCTCGCCGTCACGCTTGCACAGGGCGACTTCCATGCCGTCCTTGAGGGTACCGCGGTGCACACGGCCCACGGCGATACGTCCCACATAGCTGCTGTAGTCCAGCGACGTGATGAGCATCTGGGCATCACCCTCGAGCATCTCGGGCTCGGGAATGTATTTGATGATGGCATCGAGCACGGCAGTGATGTTGTCGGTGGGCTCGCGCCAGTCCTCGCTCATCCAGCCCTGCTTGGCCGAGCCGAACACGGTGGGGAAGTCCAGCTGGTCCTCGGTGGCGTCCAGGTTGCACATCAGGTCAAAGACCATCTCCTGCACCTCGTCGGGACGGCAGTTGGGTTTGTCCACCTTGTTGATGACAACGATGGGCTTGAGACCCAGCTGCAAGGCCTTCTGCAGCACGAAACGGGTCTGGGGCATCGGGCCCTCGAAGGCGTCCACCAGCAACAGGCAACCGTCGGCCATATTGAGCACGCGTTCCACCTCGCCGCCAAAGTCGCTGTGACCCGGGGTGTCGATGATGTTGATTTTGTAGCCGTTGTAGGAGATGGACACGTTCTTGGACAGGATGGTGATGCCGCGCTCGCGTTCCAGGTCATTGCTGTCCAGGATTTG
>CACYAW010000056.1 GCA_902772455.1 uncultured Bacteroidales bacterium | reverse complement strand
CCCAGTTTCTTGAGCGACTCGGCTTGTTCGGCCTTGGTGAGTTTGAGCCAGCGGGCGGCATCGCTGCCCGTCAGGTCATCGGCGTGCTCGATATCGGCGGCAATGCCCAGGCCTGTGCGGGTGAAACCGTCCTCGCTCACGTCACCGCCCCAGCACACGGTGTAGCCGTTCTTGAGGGCCTCGTCGATAGTCGCCATCATTTCGTCGAGCGTGACGTTCCAACTGGGACGCGGGCGCCACTTGTATGGGGCCTCGATGACAAACTGCTCATAGAAGGGGTGATGGGTGAAACTGGTGATGCTCACATAATCTTTCTTGTTGATGCCCAGCATCTTGGCAAACGATTGGGGCGTATATTGCTTGCCCTCGAAGGTGAACTTCTCGGGACACGGGCCCAGATAGGCATCGAGGATGCCCTGCAGACCCACTTTCCACTGCGTGGTCAGCTTGGTGCTGTTGCCCTTGGCAATGGATTCCACATAGGGCTCCAGTGTGGCAAAGAATTCGGTGAAGTTGGCCAGTGTGTCCCCGATCATCGAGCCGGGACGCGCCATCGCATCCTCGGGACAGATGCCGTGACGGTCAATCACCTCAAACACATCATCGGCCGAGCCACCCTCCGAGAAACGGCTGTTGCCGTGCATACGCACGTGATATTCAGCACAGTCCACATAGTCCTTACTGGCAACGAACATCTCGCTCAGGTCATACACCTTGCCCGACTTGCGTAGCAATTCGGCCTCAATGTAGCCGATGGTGGCATAGGACCAGCACGTGCCGCTGCGGCTCTGGTTCTTAACTGGAGTGATGGGGTTCTCAAGCACCGTAGTGAACACAATCTCGTCACTCGCAAGGCTGGATAGTGCGCAAGCCACGCACGTCATCAATAAAATTGCTCTTTTTTTCATATTATGGTATCTTTTGTTACGTTTCGGCAAATATACAACATTCCAACAAATTATCGATTAACTACACCCTTAAATCCCATAAAAGCATTGTTGGAAACGATAATTGTTGTAATTTTGCACCCGCAATTTTGAAAAGTATAAAAAATTATATTGAATCATGAAGATTAAATTTTTATTAGCCGCATTGGCTATCAGTGCTTTAGTGAGTGTTCCCGCTCAAGCTCAGGACGAAACCCGTCATGAATTAAGTGTCAGCTATGGTGTTGTTCCCAACAGCATTTGGTTAGATATCACGAGTGATGTTATTGGCTCTTTGTTTGGCGCCACATATGATCATAGTGGTGAAACCGGCCCTATCGGTTTAGAGTATTACTATCGGACCAGCCCCCTGATTGCTGTGGGTGCCGTTGCCACTTTCGCACAGCATAGCGAAGAGGAAAAGCTCAAGAGTGAAATCACCAGAACTTGCAAGAATTCCTACTTCACCATCATGCCTTCGGTGAAATTCAATTGGTTGCGCCGTGCCAACTGGGGGATGTATAGCAAGGTTGCTGCCGGTGCCTCGCTGCGCCATAGCACCATCAAAAATAATGAAGACATCACTGCTAAAAATAAGACTGATAATACTGTGTTCTTCAACTTCCAGGTTTCGGCTCTTGGCATCGAGGCCGGTACCGAAAATGTGCGCGGATTTGCTGAACTGGGAATCGGCGAGCAGGGTGTAGCCCTTGCCGGCGTACGTTTCAGGTTCTAAGAAACGACATTTCATATTCACCATATAATGTGGCCGGAGGCAACCCTCTGGCCACATTTTGTTATCGGTATATTCGGGGGGCATCTTCCAGATGATAGCAGATATAGTTAGCAAAACTCAATGCGTACCGACTATGGGTTTAATCTAATGTACGGGTTTATGTCGAGTTCACTTTTGGATTTGTCTAGAATGTTCTCAGGTTCATCTGCCTATGCGGTATTTCTCCATGATGTAATGCAAAATACCGAATCTAATAGACAAAGAAACCCGATTTTTGTATCATCAGCCTTGACCACGGTCTTGGCACAAAATGTCTAAAATATGAGAACTCTTAAACTAATATCCTTCTTGATGGTAGTGGCCAGCACGCAGTTCTCGTCATGCCTGCTACTCGAGCCAAGTTCGCTTTATCCATTAAATGAAATCTATTATGATGAATGTGACGAGATGGAATCAGATGTCGAATTAGTTGATCAAGACACGTACTGCACTAAGTGTTCTTGTAGTCGTTTTGAAAGAATTGATCATTCTATAATTCATAGTGCGCATGATGATGGAACGGATTATTCGGTAAATTCTATTTGTCGTTGTGGCCATTCGATGGAAGCGCATGGTATTGAGTACGACATGTTTTCACCCTCAGACGGTGTTCAAATCGAATTTGCTGCTTTTGTACCGTATGAAAGCGTCATGGCTGCCTATAAAGAGGCGGTTCAGCGAGATCCCAACAAAGGCAATCCAGATGCGATTCAGAAAAATGAAGTCTACTCTAATGTGTTATATATTCCCCCCGAAGGCGGTTCATACGAATTTGAATATCGGAATGAATTGTTAAACATTGCAAGTGTTTATGACTCGTCTATTCCGCTCGTTAATTCTCCGTTTTCAACGCGTTTATTTAAAACAGTAAACTCATTGAGTTATAATGGCCCATATTATAGGATTTCTTGTGATAGAGGTAATAGCACATGGAAAATTGTGGTTGACCCAATGCTACAAACTTTCAAGCCTGAAACAAGAGGAATTTATGTGCTAATGTCTATCCCATCTCAATATTATAAGTTCGTTTTTCACTTTGAACAAAGCAACTATTAATAGCGCATAAAAGTGAAGTCCCGCGAGACGGAAACCGGCTCGCGGGGCTTCAATTGGATGCGTGATCCTTTAGTGGCCTGAGTTTATGTAGCCTTTGCCTTTGCACTTGCTGCATGTGGCCAGGTCTATGTCTTCCTTGGCAATGTTTTCTTGTTTTGTCCCTCCACACGTGGGGCATATCGTGACCGGTCGCAGATATTGTTGCGAAACCCAACCGTCTCTTTCGTCACCGCCCCATTGTTGTGGCCCGTTGACAAGGCAAAAGCCATTCTTCTTTTGTCCACAATCTAACACAACGTCGCCTTTTGACAACTGGCGCTTGTGACCAAATTCCTCATCCATGACGGGGTATGAGACTCCCGCTCCAGTGCGAATGTTCACATGATCGCCGGTGCACACGTAGCCTTTCTGCTGTGCATTGACAGTCAAGACCGTCAATAACGCAATCAATAATAATGTCAGTTTTTTCATAATTAAATGTATTAATGTGGAAAATATGTTCTATCTGTCTCAACTCAGTCCTCTATGATGTAGGTGGCGACAATCTCGCCATAATAGCAGATATGGTCGCCTTTCTCAATACTGTAGAACTGGCGGGTTATCACGTCATTGAACTGGTCTGACTATTGTTCCTGACGGTAGAGCACACGGCACTCCAGCGTGAGCGGTAACTCCTTGATGCCAGGCACGCTGATGACCTCGGGTTCTACTAGCGTTAGACCGGCAGCCTCGATCTTGTCCATGTCCCGACCACTCTTGCTGCCGCAGATACCAAGTATCTTACGGCTGAAGTTGCCGACGGGAACATTGATGGTGAATTCGCGGCACTCGTCAAGCATTTCTCGCGTGTAACGCTGTTGCCGTACATAAGCGACAAAAACAGGACGTTCCCAGATAATGCCCAAGGTTCCCCAGCCGATGGTCATGGAGTTGACTTTATCTCCGACCTTGGTCGTGATCAGGATTCCAGGTTGAAGAGCCTTGATGATGTCACCAGCATAGTCGCGGAAATCAATCTTCTTCTTTGTCATAATTATCTGATTCCTTGTAAAGAGCACAACTCAACGGCAAAGGTAGTGATAATTTCGCAAAATATCGCATCCTACCCACAGGAGAAGTGTTTGCACATTACATCGAGAATTGTTTCAGCGAAGTGTTCTCATGGTAGCCTAAATAATAACTTGTCCTCTACCAACCATTGGAACAAATTTAACTGCCTTTGCAGCGTGCTAGCATCGGTTATTCATCTTTATGAGGTTAGATGATGGAGTGATTTTTTAAGAAAAATGATTATCTTTGCAGTCAATGTCTTCCATATAGTGCTGAGTGTGCCGAAAGGCTTATTTTCTCTTTGAACGAATAACATTAAACAATACAGCGTATGAAAAAGAATTTCCTGTTTCTATTCACAGTTCTCATGGTCGCCATGTGCGCCAGTGCACAGGTGACTGTGTGTGGATCCTATCTCGAAGAGAGCGGACAAGTTAACAGTCCTTACATCAAGAGCGGCAAGGTCTCGTGGGACCCAACCGGCCACACCCTCACGCTGGACAATGCCGTTATTGAATACAGCAGCAACAATCCCCAAGATGGAATCAGACCCATTCGTGTCACCGGCGATGCAACCATCGTGATTCAGGGAAACTGTAAATTGTCCACCACTGGCCCTGTGGCCATCGCGGCAGATAGCTATAATTCCAAGAATTTGACCATCAAGGGAAATGGTACCCTTTCCACGTCCAGTTCGTGGATTGACATTTTTCTTGTTGTCGCCCATTTGACCATCCAGGACATCACCTTGAATACCGTCAAGGGTATCGCCAATAACGCCGAAGGCAATGGCGTGGGGCTCGCCTTCGACAATGTGCAGGCCACCATCCAAGGCGAGGTTGCCAGAATCGGCGATGGGATCACCTTCACCAACTGCGCCATCACCTACCCTGAGGATGCCTATTTAGAAAAATCAACCTACGGATACATCATCTATTATGGAAACCATCAACTCCCCGACAAGATCATCATCTCTCGTAACGGCAGCGGCGTTAAAGGCGACGTCAATAACGACGGAGAGGTCAATATCGCCGATGTAAATGCTGCAATCAATGTGATTTTGGGCAGAGGCAGTAACACTTTGGCTGATGTGAACAGCGACGGAGAAATCAACATTGCCGATGTCAATGCGATCATAAGCATTATCCTGGGCGGTGGATCCTCACAAGATGAACATGAATATGTTGACCTGGGCTTGCCAAGCGGCACGCTGTGGGCTACGTGTAACGTGGGTGCCAACGCTCCCGAGCAGTACGGCGACTACTTCGCTTGGGGCGAGACTGTTCCCAAGGAGGTCTTTTCATGGGAAAACTATAAATGGTGCAACGGCACCCCCACTACACAAACGAAATACTGCACAGAAAGTGTTTATGGGTATGATGGTTTTACCGATGGTAAGGTTGAGTTGGAATCAGCCGATGATGCCGCCATTGCTCATTTTCATGGTGGGCATATGCCGTCTTATGAACAGATAGTGGAACTTTACGAAAAATGCACCTTGCAGTGGACGCAAAGGAATGGTGTAAACGGTTCATTGGTTATTGGCCCGAATGGTAACACTCTGTTTTTGCCAGCTGCGGGCTATCGCGCTGGCGATAAACAGTACTCTGTAGGCTCAGCCGGCCACTATTGGTCAAACACACTTTATTCCAGATTGCCGTACAGGGCCTGCCGCATGTACTTCAATTCAAGCAACTCGAACGACACTGGCGGTGGCGAGCGCTACTATGGGTTCACTGTGCGTGCTGTTCGTGAATCGCACAATTAATTGAACGACGTCTTTTTAAGTTCTAGCCGGGATGACCACCCACAAGGACGTGGACGACATCTTCTTTGGTGTGGTGCTAAAAAAGTGAAGCCCCTCAAGTCAGAAAAACCGACTCGAGGGGCCTCGTTTTGAAAGCCTGATCCTATTTTGGTCTTTCAAACGACATCTCAAGAGTCGTAGTGATACATTAAAGACTTGCTGTTTAATACTAATCTCCTCTGCCTTGTTGGCAGGTTGTCCACAAATCATTTCAGGTCAACATGACCGTCATATCCTTCAGAATCAAGGAGTCGAAAAAATAATCAATTCTAAACAATAGATAGCATTCTTTTTGTATCTTTGCAATGCATACTGACTGGTATACTTTTATATTTATTTTTTCGGTATACTTTAACGGTACTATTTGCAAATTTGGTTAAAGTGTGGCCAAATGATGACTGGGGACAACATCGCTAACGACTAATGAATTATATTCAAATTCAGGAAATATGGGAAATATCAACGGTAACCATGTGGGGATGAGGCTCGCCATTCTGGGTTGGATGCTTTGTACAATGCTGTCTGCCTATGCGCAAAATGTGCGTGAAACCATACGACTTGACGAGGGCAGGAAATTCTCTCTGGGCAACACTGCCGACCCGGCAAAGGACTTCGGCCAGTGCGCCCTGGGGTTGCTGTAATTCAAGGCCGCTGGCCTTGTGCAGGTCATTCGACCTGCCAGCATGAAGAATAAAGCCCCTTCATGTCATGCCGCCATGATAGTATTGATTACGAGTCGTTTATGCAATCTTGGCAAATTTTTCCCGGACATCAATAAAAAATTTTTCTTCTCTAAACTCTAAGCTATAACCTCTAAACTTCAAGTTCTGAAGTGATAAACACTTCAAAACTTGAAATGATTACTTAACGACTTTAACAGCGGTGGTGCTGCCGTCGGTGAAGGTGTTAACGACGATGGTCAAGCCGCTGGCCTGCTGCATCTCTTGGCCGGTCGTGTTGTAGTAGCGCACGCTGGCAACCTGCTTGCTGGTGGTCATCTCGTCCAAGCCGGTATTCGGGTCAAGGCTGACAGTAAACTCACAAGCGCTGGGATCACTGGGCAACATGCCATCGGCAACAGCGTAAGCCTCAATGTAGTACCAGCCGTCCTCGGTGAAACTCAGGGCATCCTCATAGACGGTCCAGCCCGAGAGCTCGCCGTCGTGACCGCGTTTCATGCGGTAGTAGATGGTGCTGGGCATGACCTCCTGGATCTCTACAAAATAGGCGTCGATGCCGTCGATGGTATATTCGCGGAAAACGGGAGCACCGGTCTTCTCGGTAGGCTCAAAGGGGTTATAGGAGCCCTCATAGGCAAAGGTTGTCATGGGCAAGAAACTCTCCCTCATGAAGGAGTATTCATAAATATCTATCAAGGCTGAGGAATAATCGGTTGTAACGCCTAGGAATTCGGTCCGACTACCGTGACCGGGCGTGGTAGTAAAGACCTCAATCACCAGGTTCCCTCCATTGTAGTGGTAGGGAGTCATGAACGGGATCGGCATTTCCCAGATATAATCATCCAACAACTCACTCGGTATTGTGGTGGTGCCAACAACGGTCAAGTCTTCAGCGAAATCATCCACAAACTCGCTCATAGTGGTCTCTCCCATCAAGATGGTCAACTCGCCACCCTCCAAGGTGCTCATGCCGTCGGTGTAGAACGTGATTGACTTGATATCCATATCTTTCATTGCAGTGAGCTTATCGGCAGGATAGAGCATCTGGCAGCGAGAGTTGGCTACCTCGAGCATGTCGATGGAGATAGGAACTAAAATGTTGGTGTTTTCAACGTCGCTGAAGACCGTCAGCGTTTCGGCCGATGCAGTAAGCATCATCAGACCTGCGGCAAGCGTAAAGAATCTATTCATATTGATAATGGTGGGTTCTATAAATCAATTTTCAGAGCTGCAATCAGGGAAGAACCCGTTAATCCCGCAAATGCGGCTCTTAATCTTTTGCCACAAAGTTACATCATTTAATCCATAAAACGCTTTACCCTCTCCATTTTAATATTTGTTAGTACATCCAAGCGCACTTATCGCAAGTCATTGACCGAAAGCAACAATCAACGAACTGAAGAAACCGTGGATTGACAAATTTTTTGTTGGAAAGTTCAGCAGAGTGCCGTATCTTTGCAATGCTTACAAATTGGTATGCTTTAACGGTATTTTTACACGACTAATGAATTATCTTCAAATTCAGGAAATATGAAAAATAATAACGGTAACCATGTGGGAATGAGGCTCGCCATTCTGGGTTGGATGCTTTGTGCAATGCTGTCTGTCTATGCGCAAAATGTGCGTGAGACCATACGACTGGACGAGGGCTGGAAATTCTCTCTGGGCAACGCTGCCGACCCGGCAAAGGACTTCGGCTGCGGCACCGAGTATTTCAACTATTTGACCAAGGCCAACTCAATACACAACGAGGGCCCATATTCCATCAAGTTTAACGACTCTACATGGCAAGAGGTGCGCATTCCGCACGATTGGGTGACTACCTTGCCTTATGCTCAAAAGGCCAGCCACTCGCATGGCTACAAAACTGTGGGTTATCAATATCCCGAAACGAGTGTGGGCTGGTACCGCAAGGTGATCACAATCCCCGAGTCGGACTTGGGCAAGCACATTGCCCTGCAGTTTGACGGCATCTTCCGCAATGCCCGCGTGTGGTTCAACGGCTTCTATTTGGGTACCGAACCCAGCGGCTATGCCACGCAGGTGTATGATGTGACCGAATATGTGAACTATGGTGGAGAGAATCTTGTTTGTGTACGAGCCGACGCTACACTTGAAGAAGGCTGGTTCTATGAAGGAGCCGGCATCTATCGTGACGCATGGCTCATCAAGTCGGCTGCTGTCAGTGTGGCTCCATTCGGCACCTTTGTTTACACCGACCTCAAAGCCCCTTACACCTCGGCGACCATTCATGTGGATACCGAGGTAAACAATCATTCGTTGGAACCGCAAACGTGTACCGTAGAACACCGGCTGCTCGATGCTCAAGGTAACGAAGTGGGCAGGACAAGCACTGTATCACTTGACCTGAAAGGCAAACAGACCAGCGGCTGCAAACAAATGCTGACACTTGACCGGCCGCATCTGTGGAGTACCAGCGACCCCTATCTGTATCAAGTGGAAACGACCGTCAGGGTGAACGGACTGGTGACCGATGTTTACAAGACAACAACGGGCATACGTGATGTGGAGTTTGACGCCGACCGGGGATTCCTGCTCAACGGAAAAGAGATTGAGCTCAAGGGCGTGAACATGCATCAAGACCATGCCGGTGTGGGAGCCGCTATTCCCGAGGCTCTCATGGCGTGGCGCATCAAGCAGCTGAAGAAATTGGGCTGCAATGCCTATCGTGCGTCCCACAACCCGATGACGCCCGCGCAACTTGACATCTGCGACCGCGAGGGCATCCTCGTCATTGACGAGAACCGGCTTTCGGGCATCAATACTGAGCACCTGAGGCTGTTGGAAAACATGATTAAACGTGACCGCAATCACCCGTCGATTGTCCTGTGGAGCGACGGCAACGAAGAGTGGGGCATGGAGAATACCATTCAAGGCACACGTGTAGCAGCCGCCATGCGTGAATATACCCGCCTGCTCGATCCCACCCGCCATTCAACGATAGCCAATGCTGGAGGCTCTGAATTGATTAAGGAACTCGATGTGGTGGGATTCAACTATATCGCACAAAACGATGTGGATAACCGCAAGAAAGCCAACCCTGCATGGAAAATCGTGGGCACCGAAGAAACCACAGGCTGCGGCACGCGTGGTGTCTATTTTAACTCACCTGACCAACCAGGCCACATGGTCAGCATCAACCGTGGCACGGAGCCAGGCGTGGAGAACGTGATTGAGCGCGGATGGAAATTCTATGACGAGCGTCCTTGGGCTGCAGGTCTCTTCTATTGGACGGGGTTTGACTACCGTGGCGAGCCCAATCCCCTGTCTTATCCCGCCCACGACTCGGAATTCGGCATTCTTGACTATTGCGGATTTCCCAAAGACGAGGCCAGCTACCTGAAGGCATGGTGGACCAACGAGCCCGTGCTGCACATCTTCCCGCACTGGAACCTGCAGGGCCATGAAGGCGAAGAAGTGGAGATTTGGGCCTACAGCAACTGTGATGAAGTGGAGCTGACCGTGAACGGCAAGCAGCTGGATCGACAGGCGATGCCCAAAAACGGTCACCTGAAATGGAAGGCCGTCTATCAACCGGGCCGCATCGTTGCCACTGGATACAAGAACGGAAAGCGCATATTGAAACAAACTGTCGAGACCACCAACCCCGCGGCAAAAATTGTGCTGACGGCAGACCGAGGGCTCATCACCGCCGATGGACGCGATGTAGCCATCGTGACCGTTGAGATTCAGGACAACAAAGGACGTTTAGTTCCTGATGCCTGCCCCATGCTGACCTGTTCGCTTGAGGGGGACGGCCGCATTTTGGGTGTCGGCAACGGAGACCCGTCCTACCTTGGTCCCGACCATCCCAATGAACTGGACTGCCACACATTCCAAATCCCGGCATTCAACGGGCTGGCCCAAATCCTCATCAAGAGCGGTCATACTCCCGCTGCCCTTCAACTGAACTGCAGCAGCGACGGTCTAAAGTCTGGAAATCTAACTATCACCGCCGAATAAACCTGAAAGAATACTCCGGGATATAAATACTACCCGTTGGCAGAATTGAAAATACTTTATTGCCTTTGAGGCCAATACCTCGCAAGATATACCAAACCGCCAACAATAATATACTTAACCAATAAATCCTGATAACTATGAGCAAGACCTATGCCCATGTCGACGTCGGTCCCAGCAACCCGGGCTACTTCACAGGGAGGAATGCTAGCCTGCGAGGCGACGTGAGCGGTGACGGCAGCGTCAACATCAGTGATGTGACCGCCCTGATCGACTACCTGCTCAGCGGTAATCCATCAGGCGTTAATCTGACAGCCGCCGATTGCAACCAGGACAGCAGCTTGAACATCAGCGACGTCACCGCCCTGATCGACTATCTGCTCTCAGGACACTGGTGATTGGGAATTAGGAATTGGCATCCGCATTCTTTGCTGCCTTACGCTAAGACGCTAAGTTTCTGATTCAAAGACAAGAATGACAAGAAAGACAATATTTTGTTTATCTCCAAAAGACAATTTAATTGTTCTTCTTGTCTTTCTTGTTTTCCATTAAAAAGTCAGCATAAATGCGGATACCAACTAAAAACTTTTTACTATATTTGTGGTGGAATAACTTTCATAAGAATATTAACCTTTAATAGTTGAAAAATCATGGATAATTCAAAGCATTTCTCGCGATGCATGGGCAGGTGGCTCATGGCGCTGCTGCTGGTGATGCTCACTTCACTGGCCACAAGGGCCGCTGAGGCTTATGCCAACTACACACCGTCGAACAAGACGCTCACGTTCTACTACGACAACCAGCGCAGCTCCCGCTCGGGCACGACCTACAACCTGAACACGGGCAGTAATTATCCCGGCTGGTTCACTGACGGCACCAATTCCAGCGTGACCAAGGTGGTGTTCGACTCCTCGTTCGCTGGAGCCCGCCCGACGACGACCGTCAACTGGTTCGTTGGCATGACGAATCTGACGACCATAACGGGCATGAAAAAATACCTGAACACGTCGTCGGTGACCGACATGCACTGGATGTTCTCCAATTGCCGCGGCTTGACGAGCCTTGACTTGAGCGGTTTCAACACCGCCCGGGTGAGAGACATGCGTTACATGTTCGAAGGCTGCAGCGGCTTGACGATCCTTGACGTGAGCGGCTTGAACACGGCCCAGGTGACCAACATGGCTTCCATGTTCTACAACTGCCGCGGTTTGACGTTCCTTGACTTGGGCAGCTTCAACACGGCCAATGTGACCAACATGGCTTACATGTTCGAAGGCTGCAGCGGCTTGAGTGCGATTTATGCCGGCAGCGGATGGACGACTAATGCCGTCACTTACTCCAACGGCATGTTCAACAACTGCACGAGCCTGGTGGGCAGCAAGGGCACGACCTATGATGCCAGCCATACGAACGCGACTTATGCCCGCATCGACGGCGGTCCCAATAGCCCGGGCTACTTCACAGAATGGAAGGAGGCCTACGCCTGCTATACGTCATCGAACCACACGCTGACGTTCTACTGCGACAACTACCGCAGTTCCCGCTCGGGCACGACCTATGACCTGAATAAGGGCACTGACGTTCCCGGTTGGTACGAACACTATCTCGATGTGACTAAAGTGGTATTTGACCCGTTGTTCGACTATGCCCATCCGTTGAGCAGTTACTGTTGGTTCATGTCCATGCGTAATCTTCAATCCATTGAAGGAATCAGCCACCTGAACACTTCCTGGATCACCGACATGTCAGGCATGTTTGAGGATTGCACTAGTTTGAGGAATCTTGATCTGCACGGATTCAACACGTCCAGCGTGATGAACATGATGCTCATGTTCGAGGAATGCACTGGCTTGACAAGCCTTGACTTGAGCGCCTTCAACACCGCTAATGTGACGAATATGCAAGGGATGCTCGCTAATTGCAGTAACCTGAGGACCATATATGTCAGTGACAAGTGGAACACACAGAATGTAACCAGTTCCATTGACATGTTCACTAACTGCACCAGCCTGGTGGGCGGTAAGGGCACGACTTACAATAGCAACTATGTGGATAAGACCCGTGCCCGCATCGACGGCGGTCCCAGCAACCCGGGCTACTTCACCGAAAAGGGTCCCGAGGCCTATGCCTGCTATACGCCGTCTAACACGACGCTGACGTTCTATTACGACAACCTGCGCAGCAGTCGCTCGGGCACGACCTACGGCTTGAACTTGGGCAATGAAGGTATGGAGTGGCATGAGACCTCCTATTTCTTCACTCAAGTGGTGTTTGACCCGTCATTTGCCGATGCTCGTCCAACAACGACCAGTCAATGGTTCGAGGGTATGTCCAATGTACGGTCAATCACGGGCTTGGAATACCTGAACACCGAGAGTGTGACCGACATGTCCAAGATGTTCTTTGATTGCCGCAGCTTGTCGAGCGTTGACTTGAGCCACTTCAACACGTCCAACGTGACAAGCATGTACTTCATGTTCACCGAATGCCGCGCTTTGACGAGCCTTGACCTGAGCAGCTTCAACACCGACAACGTGACAACTATGGAATGTATGTTCCTGTATTGCATGGGTTTGACGAGCGTTGACTTGAGCGGTTTCACCAATGCAAGGGTAAGTAGAACGAGTAATATGTTCGAGGGCTGTAATGCATTGACCACGATCTATGCCGATAGTGGCTGGAACTTGCCTGCCGATAACTATTCTTACGCCATGTTCGCTGACTGTACCAGTCTGGTGGGCGGCAAGGGTACGACCTACGATGAGAACCACACGGATGCGGCCTATGCCCACATCGACGGCGGTCCCAGTAACCCGGGCTACTTTACCGAAAAGGCTGGCGGCCAGCGTGGTGACGTGAACGGCGACGGCAGCGTCAACATTGCCGACGTGACGGCCCTGATCGACCTGCTGCTGGGCAGCGGCACCATTAGCAACCCTGCCGCCGACTGCAACCAGGACGGCAGCGTGAACATCGCTGACGTGACAACCCTGATTGACTACTTGTAGTCAGGTACCTGGAATTAAAAATTCATTTAAACCTAAGTGATATCCCTCATGCTCTCGCGGGCATGAGGGAGTTTTCTATTCATGGAGCGAAAAAAGCAGCCCAGCACCATTGTTTGTGATGTGGACGGTACTACATCACAAAAACAAGGTAACTATTACAAATAGCCACATGATCAGTTGTTAAAAAAGTGTTAGTTAAATCTCCACATATAAGGGTTTAATGTGAGAATGAGAGGGGGCGTTTCAGTGCTATAAACAAATTCCAAGAAAAATGCTTATTTAGGCGTATAATTACTACATATTTTCAAAAATTGGCTATAATCTTTGCAAAAATCAAGTTTTTTTTGGTTATATTTGCAGTCATATAATTGATAGTCTCTAATAAAACCAAGTATGAGTTATGAAACAAGAATTTCTTAAAACAATGGGCCGGGTATTGCTATTAGCATGCCTGGCATGTGCCGCTACATCGATGTCTGCCGAAAAGGTTCTCATCGACGGTCTCTATTATGACCTGAATGGCGACTTTGGCGGTGCAACAGTCGAAAAACCCGACTCGGGAATGTATGTGGGTGATATCGACATCCCCGCTGAAGTCACCTACAATGGCGTCACCAGGCCAGTGAAGGCTGTGGGAGTTGATGCGTTCTCTAATGATTCTCTGTTGACCAGTGTCACATTCCATGATAACATGAGAATCATCGACATGTATGCATTTTCCAATTGCACAAAGTTAAAGAGAATTGACTTGCCCAACACGGTCGTTTCGGTGATCGATGGAGGGTTTTATGGATGTACCAGCCTGGAAACCGTGACGATGAGCAACCGGCTTGATCATATTGGGTGGTCCGCCTTCCAGAACTGCAAAAGCTTGAAAAGCATCGAGATTCCCAACTCGTGCACATACCTGAGTCAAAGCGCGTTTCAGGGCTGTAGCAGCATGACAGACCTGGTGATCGGCAATGGTGTCCAAGTCGTAAGGTCCAAAGCGTTCTCGGGTTGTTCTTCTCTTCAAAATATAACGATAGGGACTGGTGTCAAGGAGTTCCAGGAGTCTGCGTTTGCACAATGTAACAGTAACACGATCAAAAACATATATATATCTGACCTGACAAAATGGTGCAACATTAAGTTCGCGGAAATTACCTCCAATCCATTCTGCTATGTCGGTTATATGTATCTTAACGGCGAGAAAGTGACCGACCTCGAGATTCCATCCGGCGTGACAGCTATCAAGGACTATGCGTTCATGCGTTGCATCTTTGAAGGCAAACTGACCATTCCGAGTTCTGTCAAGAGCATTGGCTATTATTCATTTTACCTTTGTTCCCGAATGAAGGAAGTGGAACTGCCCGAGGGCTTGCAAAGCATCGGCCAATATGCCTTCTACGAATGTTATCAGTTGAGGGAGGTGACCCTTCCTGAGAGCTTGATATCGCTGGGCAGTTCGGCATTCTCAACCTGTGTGTCTATAACCAAGATAAAAATTGGAAATCAATTGACGAGCATTAGCGACCGTGCCTTCTACTGGTGCGAAAAGTTGGAGGATCTGCAGTTTGGCAGTTCTGTCAAAAGCCTCGGTAACAGTTCATTCTTTGGCTGCTCGACACTGGTGGTTCTTAATTTACCTGAATCGGTAAGGACAATAGGTGGATCTGCTTTTAGACAATGTGCAGGGCTCGAAACCGTTCATCTGCCCGATTCGCTCTCATCGATTGGAAATAGCGTTTTTTATAATTGCCCTGCATTAAAAAATATCATCCTGCCACAAGGGTTGAAGAAAATTGAGGAAGGCACTTTCCAGAACTGTTCTACATTGACCGAGATTGTCATTCCTGACGAAGTTACATCGATTGGAAGTCAAGCGTTCTATAGTTGTGTTAGTTTAAGGTCCATAAAGATGAGCAAGTCACTCAAAACAATAGAATCCAATGCATTTGGTGGCAGTAATTTGTTAACGTCATTGACTATTCCCGACTCGGTGACTTCAATAGGTAGAGGTGCCTTTGGTGGATGTAACGCATTGAGGGAAGTGAAGTCACTGGCTCTCGTTCCGCCAACGCTTTACAACGAGTCGTGTTTCACGGTATATGATCAGGCAAGGTTGGTAGTCCCTCAAGACGCTCTTGCCGCCTATAATACCGCCCAGTACTGGAAACTTTTTAACAAGACTGTTGCCATCGAGAAGATTGGTGATGTCGATGACGACGGCGAGATTAATATCGGAGATGTGACGATACTCATCGACCTGCTACTTGCTGGGGATGCTATTATAAATGAAACTGCTGACGTCAATGGCGACGGCGAGGTCAACGTCAGCGACGTGACCATCCTTATCGATAGAGTCTTGAGCGCCAACTGAAATAAATTCTTTAAATAATCCAGATTGTATCCCTCATGCTCTCGCTGAACTGCACCCCAAAAGTTTTGTGTCTAACTTTTGGGGTGCAGTTCAGGGTGCGGATGCCATAGTATTTGTTGTATTTATTGTTTTCCTTTTTTGTGAGGGATGCGGATGCTGGTTGTTTGAGTTGTCTTTATTATAGGGGTGCGGATGCTTTCGTTTCATTCGTATAATTCGCCGACCAAAAAACTTTGTCTTGTCCTGAAATAGGTTGACAAAAATGTCAACATAATTTAGGACTAAAATGAAGTACGATGAACGAAGGACAGATCACGAGAAATTACTAATTT
>CACYAW010000055.1 GCA_902772455.1 uncultured Bacteroidales bacterium | reverse complement strand
CCGTCCTTGGGCCAGGTGTACTGCTTCATGGCCAGCACGTCAACCACGCTATTGAAGCCGGGACCTGCGTTCACGGGGAACTGGAGGGCAACAACCTTGTTGCCGTAGGTCTCACGCAGCTGGTTATATACGTTGTCAAAGTCGCACTTCTCGTCCTCGAGGCGGTTGATGACAAACATCAGGGGCTTGCCAAGGCGCTCAACGGTGCGGAAGTTGTTCTGTGTACCTACCTCAACGCCATTGCGGCCATCAACGACCAGAGCGGCGGTGTCGGTCACGCTGAGTGCGGTTACGGCATTGCCCACGAAGTCATCACTACCCGGGCAGTCAAAGAAGTTGAGCTTCTTGCCGTTCTTCTCGGCGTAGAATACGCATGAAGAAACAGAGTAGCCGTACTCTTTCTCAACGGGGGTGTTGTCGCTCACGGTGTTACCGCCATCGACGGTGCCCCTGCGGCTGATTGTGCCGCCCTCAAGGAGAATAGACTCGGTGAGAGTGGTCTTACCAGCGCCCTTGCCACCGACGAGAGAGATGTTCTTGATCTCGTTTGTTTTGTAAACCTTCATTAGTTTTTTAGTTAAATGGTTGTTATATAGTGAATTGATGTTTTGTTTGTTAAACGGCCTGCAAAATTACTCAATTTTGTGTGTAATCACAACATTATTAAAAAGAAAATTATCAACAAACCGAAAAATGACTAATTTTGCACTCCGAATCAGGCATTAAGATGGCAGGATTGTATGTACATATCCCATTTTGCGGGAGCCGTTGCAGCTATTGTGACTTCTTCTCGACGTTGAAGTTGGCCGATGAAGGCCAGCGCTATGTCGAAGCCATAATTGCCGAGGCACGTCTGCGCCGTGATGAGCTGCGTGGCGAGCCGTTGCGCACGCTGTATCTGGGCGGCGGGACACCGTCCCTGTTGCCGTTGCCCCTGCTGTCGCAACTGGTTGACGGGCTGCGTGATGCCTTGGATTTGACCGGCATTGAGGAGTTTACCATCGAGGCGAACCCCGACGACGTGACGCCCGAGTGGTGCTCGGCCTTGCCCTCGCTTGGCGTGAACCGTGTGAGCATGGGGGTGCAGACCTTTGAGGACCATATCCTGCGTTTCATCGGGCGGCGCCATACGGCAGCCCAAGTAGTCCGGGCCATTGCCGACCTGCGTGGCGTGGGAATCGATAACCTGAGTATTGACCTCATCTACGGCTTGCCGGGGCAGACGCCTGACACGTGGGTACACACGGTCGAACAGGCTATCGCTCTGGAGCCAAGCCATATTTCGGCCTATGGGCTGACTTATGAGGAAGGCACGCGGCTGTGGTGGCAGCGTGAGCGCGGGGAAGTGCAGGAAGTGCCCGAGGAAGTGTGCATCGAGATGTATCACGAACTTGTCAAGCGATTGCATGACGCTGGATTTGAGCATTATGAGATTTCCAATTTTGCCTTGCCGGGTTACCATTCCCGCCACAATTCCTCGTATTGGGACGAGACCCCTTATTTGGGGTTGGGGGCCGCTGCCCACAGTTATGATGGCAGCGTCAGACGAAGCAATCCATCCAGCCTGAGTGCTTATCTCGACTCGATTGCTGCCGGTGAGGTGGCCTGTGTGGTGGAAGAACTGACCGTGTGGGAACGCTATGACGAGCGGGTGATGCTTGGGCTGAGGCGTAAGGCGGGCGTCGATGTGGAAACGTTGCGCGAGGACTTTGGTGACCGACTGGCACGGCATTTTGTCCGTGAGGTGCGGCGCCATGTGGCCGCTGGCAACGTCAGGCAGGAAGGGGCTTCCCGCTATGTGCTGACTGATAGGGGTATTTTGTTGAGCGACAGTGTGATGCGTGACGTGATGTGGGATGAGGATTAGCCCGATACCGATGCTCGCCAACGAAGAAAAAAGCATGCGCCTTTGCCTGCATGGATTATTTATACTATTTTTGCACATCGGGACATCCCCGTGTAGAGAAAACCAAGCATTGCAATGAAGATTACATCACTGGAAAACCGACTCATTGAGCTCATCGATAAGCACCGCCATGTGTTGTTGCTGGCCGTACTTTTTGTACTTGGCGCAGCCATCCGTTGGGCGGGCCGCCTCTTTATCTCTGAAGACTTGGAAAACAGTTTGATTCCATGGTTCAATACCATCAAGGATAACGGCGGCTTGGCAGCGTTGTCGGCCCAGGTGGGCAATTACGGCCTCCTTTATCAGACGCTCATCTCCTTGATGACTTATCTGCCTATCCCGGCCGTCATTCAGTACAAGCTGCTCTCGTGCGTGTTTGACGTCGCGCTGGCACTGATGGCGGGGAAAATCTATTGTGAGGAGCGCATGAGGAGCCTGGCGGGTGCGCCCGATGCCGTCGATAAGTCGCTGGCATCCAAGGTGAGGTTGCAGTCCTGGTTCTTTGCCGCACTGGTTTGGGTATTACCCACTGTGATGATGAATTCGTCATATTGGGGCCAATGTGACTCGATGTATGGCTTCTTCTGTTTGGCCACGCTCTATACGTTGCGACGCGGCTCTTTCGTCAAGGCGTTCGTGTTCTTGGGCCTGGCTTTCAGCTGCAAGCTGCAGACGGTGTTTATTGTGCCCATAATTGGCGTCTATTATCTGATTAGCAGACGGTTCAGTCTGGTTTGGGTGCTGCTGTCGGTAGTAGTGATGTGGCTGACGGGAATTGTCGCTTTTGGCTTTGGCCGCAACCTGTTGGATCCCATTCTGATTTATACCGACCAGGTGGGCCATTATGAGGAGATGTACATGAATTTCCCCAGCATGTGGATGCTGGTTGGCGAAAACTACTGGGCGATGCGCTGGTTTGCCGTTTTGTTCACGATGATGGTTCTGGCCACCGGCTTGTGGTATTGCCTGAATCACAAATCGACCGTATTGTCACGTGAGCGTTATTATACCGTGGCCGTGTGGTTCATGTGGTCGATGCTGCTGTTCCTGCCCAGCATGCATGACCGTTATGGCTATATTCTGGACATCGTCCTGTTGATGTTGGGCTGTCTGGACCGGCGTTTCCTCAAGTATGCTTTCGTCACGATTCTCCTGAGCTTGTTCACCTACGGCATCTACCTGTTTGGCGACAGGGGTAATGGATATGCTTGGGAAGCCGTGATTTATCTGGTGACTTACCTGCATTTCACATGGACGCTTGTCGGGGATATCGAGCGTGAAGAATCGTTGAGCTGATGCGGGTCCGATTATATGGATGATTTTGTTTGATTTTTCGAGCTAAGCTCGATGAAACCTTTTAGGCGTTAGTTTTGCAACAGCGTCGCAACTAATCAATGATTAGAATTCTTCCAGCAGGTCGCGGAGCAATGCCGTGAGCTGGGGTTGCGCTTGTGCTGCCTCGGTCTCGACGATGGACTTCAGCGACGGGGAGGCTTTCACTTTGCCGCTCAACATCAGGTTGAGCAGCAGGCGGTAGCCTGTGTACTTGATCATGGCTTGGTCCTGGGCGATGAGTTGGCGGAACAAGGCGTCGGCATCGGGCAGGTTACGCAACAATTTGTGGCACAGGTTGTCGGCGACCTCGGCTGTCTCGACACTCTTGCACCATTCAAGGGCTGTTTCAAGTGTCATCAGCGGGGCTGGGTAGAGCATGGGCGCCGCCAGACGGCATTCGCGCGAGTTGGTGTCGTCCCATAGCTCTTGGGCTAGGGATTGCAGATGTGCATCGTCATTGATTTCCTGACGCACGCGGCTTGTGATGGACATCACATCGACCAGCAGGCATCCCATGATGACGGGGTGCGGATCACCCGCTTTTCTCAGTTTGTCGGCAACGATGCCGTTGCGGTAGGCAAAAAACTCCTTCCTTATTTCCCGTGCTGTGCTATTGTCCATATTCTGTATTCCTTGATGATAAAGGTTTCGCGCCTAGGCTGCTTAGTGTGAGAGCCAAACGCTTATTATTTCAGTTTTTCGGCCAGGAAACGCGCCGTGTAGCTCTCCTTGCACTGGGCGACCTCCTCGGGCGTTCCGGTGACGACGATGTTGCCGCCCTGGTCACCGCCCTCGGGTCCCAGGTCGATGATGTGGTCGGCACACTTGATGACGTCCAGGTTGTGCTCGATGATGACCACCGTGTGCCCGTTGCCGATGAGTTGGTCAAAGGATTTCATCAGCGTGTTGATGTCGTGGAAGTGCAGACCCGTCGTGGGTTCGTCAAAGATGAACATCGTGTTGCCCTGCCGTTCACCGCTCAGGTAATAGGCCAGCTTGACGCGCTGGTTCTCGCCGCCCGAGAGGGTAGACGATGACTGTCCCAACTTGATGTAGCCCAGTCCCACGTCCTGCAACGGCTTGAGACGTCGCACAATCTTGTGTTCGTTGTAGGTGCTCGACTCGTTGAAGAATTCGATGGCCTGGTTCACCGTCATGTCGAGGACGTCGCTGATGGTCTTGTCCCTGAAGGTGACGTCCAGCGCGTTGCGGGAGAAGCGCTTGCCATGGCAGGCCTCGCAAGTGAGGGTGATGTCGGCCATGAACTGCATCTCGATGGTAATGGTACCTTCGCCCTTACATTCCTCACACCTGCCGCCGGGCGAGTTGAACGAGAAGAAACTGCTGTTGTAGCCCATCTGCTTGGACAGTTGCTGTTGGGCGAACAGCTGACGAATCTCGTCAAAGGCCTTGAGGTAGGTCGAGGGATTGCTGCGCGAACTCTTGCCAATGGGCCCCTGGTCGATAAATTCCACGGCTTGGATGCGGCTCAGGTCGCCCCCGATGCCGCTGTGGCTGCCGGGAGCATCGGCTGTCTGATCCTTGGCTCGCGCCAGGGCAGGGTAGAGGATTTTACCCACCAATGTCGATTTGCCCGAACCGCTGACACCTGTCACCACTGTCATCACGCCCAATGGGAACTTGACGGAGATGTTCTTGAGGTTGTTGTGTGTCGCACCCTTGACCTCGATGTACTGGCTCCACTTGCGGCGATGCTTGGGCAGCGGAATGGACATGGCACCGGTGAGGTACTTGGCGGTGTAACTGTCGGGTGCCTCAGCCAGTTTTTCAACGGGTCCCTGATAGGTGATGCGTCCGCCGTTCCGCCCCGCTTCGGGTCCAACGTCGATAAGGTAGTCGGCACTGCGGATGATGTCCTCGTCATGCTCGACAACCACAACGGTGTTGCCCAGTTGCTGCAGCATGCGCAACACGTGGATGAGGCGATGGGTGTCGCGCGGGTGCAGGCCGATGGATGGCTCATCGAGGATATATACTGAGCCGACAAGCGAACTGCCCAAAGCTGTTGCCAGATTGATGCGTTGGCTTTCGCCGCCCGACAGTGTCGATGACAAGCGGTCCAGCGTCAAGTAGCTCACGCCCACCTCGCAAAGGTAATTCAAGCGGCTGTTGATTTCGGTGAGCAGGCGCTTGGCAATGGTTGCGTCGGTTTCGTCAAGCGTCAGTTCCTCAAACCATTGTCTCAACTCTTTGACGGGCATGCTCACCAGTTCGCTGATGGTTTTGCCGCCCACCTTGACGTAACCCGCCTGTGGCTTGAGTCGTGTGCCATGACATACGGGGCACACCGTCTTGCCGCGATAGCGTGCGAGCAATACGCGGAACTGGATGGCGTAGGATTTACCCTTTACCCATTCAAAGAAGCCGTCGATGCCGCTCCACTCGCCATCGCCAGTGCCATGCCACAACAGGTCAAGCTGTTGCTTGTTGAGCTCATTATATGGCTTGTGGATGGGGAAATTGTGGCGGGCTGCGATATGGATGAACTCATGTTTCCACTCGCCCATTACCTGTCCGCGCCAGCACATCACCGCGTCGTCATAGACCGAACGGCTCCTGTCGGGCACCACCAGGTTCTCGTCAATGCCGATAACACTGCCAAAGCCCTCGCATGTTGGGCAGGCCCCCAGCGGATTGTTGAAGTTGAACATCAGGTCGCTGGGTTCCTCAAATGCCATTCCGTCAAGCTCAAAGCGCTTTGAGAAACGGCGCTCGGCCATCGTGCCGTCCTGTTGCCACAGCACCACGATGCATTCGTCCTTGCCCTCATAGAAGGCGGTCTGCAGCGAGTCCAGCAGGCGCATCTCGTCGTCGCGGTTGTGGGTCACCGCCAGGCGGTCGATGAGCAGCCGGTAATCGTTGGCGTCAATGTCCTCGTCACTGACCATGACGTTGGAGATGTCCACAAACTTGCCATCTCTGGTCATCAGTCTGGAGTAGCCGCCCTTGATCAGGATGTCGAGCTGGGTGCGCAGGTCGCGGCCCTCGGGGACGATAACCTCGGTGAGCAGCGCCAGCCGGGTACCGTCAGGATAGGTATTGATGTAGTCGATGACGTCGTTGGCGGTGTGCTTTTTCACGATCTCACCCGAGATGGGAGAAAACGTCTTGCCCACACGGGCAAACAGCAATCGCAGGTAGTCATAAATCTCGGTGCTGGTGCCCACTGTGCTTCGCGAGTTGCGCGTCACAGTGCGCTGTTCAACGGCGATGGCGGGAGGCAGACCGCGGATGAAGTCGCAGTCGGGCTTGGTCATGCGACCCATGAACTGACGGGCGTAGGACGAGAGGCTCTCGACGTAGCGTCGCTGCCCCTCGGCATAGAGCGTGTCAAAAGCGAGCGACGACTTGCCACTGCCCGACAAGCCTGTCACGACGACAAACTTGCCACGCGGTATGTCCACGTCAACGTTCTTCAGGTTGTTGACGCGAGCCCCCTTGATGATGATATCCCCACCTATTGCCATTGCTGATAAATTGAGCCCGCAAAGGTACTACTTTTTCGTGAGAAAAACAAACTCTGCACACTTTGGCCCCACGCTAAGCCGCTAAGTCGCTAAGTATTATGATTGTTCGCAATTCTACTTTTTAACATGGACAGCCGCCCACTCATCCAGTCCGTCCAGTCCCTCCAGCCCGTCCATGTAGTGCAAGCCTTCGGCTTGTACACCACAGCAGACCGAAGCAGAATCGCGAGCGCTTGCGAGCAATTAAAAACAACTTGTTTGCTTTGCGTGAGCGTGAGGCCCAAGGGTGCGGATGCGTTGTGTGCTGTTTTTTATGGGGGGAGGAAAGATAGGATTTTGGTGGGGTGGGTTTGGATTTTTGCGAAATTATTTGCAAGAATTAAAAAGTAGTAGTAATTTTATAGCCCAAAAGGGCAATATGTCATTGAAATGGCATGATTATTGCTGGTAATGACATTACTAAGACATTTATTAATTTTTTAATTAAGAAACAGATATGAAACCGATTAACATTGTTATGGCCGTTGTTGGCGGCGCTATCGCTGGCGCTGCAGTGGGCCTTCTTTTCGCTCCTGAGAAGGGTGACGACACCCGCAAACGCATTGCTGACGCCCTGCGTGAACAAGGCGTGAAGCTGAAAGGCTCCAAGCTTGACGACCTGGTAGATGACATTGCCGAGGTTGTAAAAGACAAGATTGATTAATAACCGTTTAACACAATAAACAACAATGAAAGGATTAAGTTTATTATACGCATTCCTGGGTGGTGCACTGGTTGGCGCATCGGCTGCCATCCTGTTTGCTCCTGAGAAGGGCTCTGACCTGCGCTCGCGCATCAAGGAGATGTTGAAGAAAAACGGCATCGACTTCAGCGACGACGAGGTGGAGCAGCTGGTGAAGCAAATCAGCGCCCAGATCGAGGACTGACAAAATAGCATTTAACCATGACAGGCGATGTGACACCACGTTGACACATTGCCTGGCATGGCCATGTATGGAAATGTCATGAATGAGGTAGATTATAAAAAGCTGTTCACCGAGGCGCGCAAATATTTCTCGCTGGAGTGGGACTACACCAAGCTCACTGCCGTCGAGAAGTTGGCGGTATTGTTGTCGGCAACGGCCTTTGTTGCCGTGGTGATCATCATCGGGACGTTTGTGTTGCACCACCTGTTCACCGCACTGGTGGGTGTGCTGGCTTCGGCTCTGGGCTGCACCTGGGGCGCCCATCTGATTGCCGCCGCCATCCTGCTGGTGTTGCTGCTTGTCGTGTTCGCATTCAAGAAGCAGCTCATCGTGGACCCGGTAGCGCGCTTTGTGAGCAAGTTGTTCCTTAAACCCGGAGACAATGAGTAACGAGACCATCAATAACACAACAGGCACCACCCTGCCGATGGCGGTGCCTGATGCGCCCGACGACTGGCGTGGCATGACGCTGGAGGAATTGCGTCGCGCCCGCGGCAAGGCCCTGGTTCGTCGCGAGGTGGGGCGGGCAACGATGCAGTATAGCCTGGATGGCGTGAAAGATAATGTCAGCACTAATGGCGTGCGGGCACTGCTGTTCAGCCCCGACACGGTGTCGCACCTGAAAACGGCCGATTATGTGCTCTTGGGCTTCAGGCTCACGCGCTGGCTCATGGGGTTGCGCAGCTATCGCCGTCGCCGCCGTTAATGAGTTGCATGGCTACCGCTTTTGGAGACAACTCGCTTGTGCCCGCAAGAAATCAACGAAGATCTTTTTATTGGCTGCCGCCGCGTTGCTGAAAAGGGGTTTTTGTTTGATTTTTTAGTAAGAATTCATAGGAGGTTTTGCCTGGTAGGGTATCCATTATCTGAGTCAATTCGGGCGATTGCAACGGTAAAAAGTCCAAAATCGTGCTTAAAAATCACTTTTTTTTTGAAAAAAAGTTGTAGTTTTTTTGTTTTTATCTATATTTGCAGCCCGAAATCCTGTGATTTCAAGGAGAGAGTAACAAATTTTAATGTTAATAAATAACTAAAATCAGACTGCCTATCGACAAACATTACTCATTATTGACCAAAATAACTAAGTAATGAAGAAATTTAATGACCAGAGCGATGATCAATTGATCACGCTTTATGTCGATGGCAAGAACGAGGCCTTTGATGAGCTCCTGGAGCGACACAAGGACCGCATTTTCATGTATATTTATCACTCGGTTAAAAACGAGGAACTCGCCAATGACCTTTTTCAAGATACCTTTGTAAAGGCAATCACCACCATCAAGCAGGGACGTTATGTGGAAAACGGCCATTTTGCCGCATGGGTAACACGCATAGCCCACAACCTGATCATCGACTATTACAGACAGGTGAGGAACGAGAACCTGCAATCGACCGACGACACCGATTTCAACATCCTTAACCGCAAAGAATTGTCCGACGTCACGATAGAGGATAATCTGGTGATGTCCCAGATCCATAGCGATGTCCGCCGTCTTATCCGCACGCTGCCACGCAGCCAGCGCGAGGTGCTCGTGATGCGTTACTACAAAAACATGAGCTTCAAGGAGATTGCCGATACCACAGGAGTAAGTATCAATACCGCTTTGGGCCGCATGCGCTACGCCATCCTGAACATGCGCCGCCTTGCCGAGGAGCACAACATCGCTCTGACCATGTAATTCCGGCTTAACAATACATTATAGAATATTCGGTGTCCGCTAATGGCTGAAAAGCTGTCTAGCGGACACCGTTCTTGTTTAAAATCAACAATCGCTTTGCGTGCGAGATGCCGAAATGAGGTTAAATCACTTGTGCCGGTACTTTATTCGTTCCAGTTGCCGCTCAGGAGGTAGTCGATAAGAGCAGTGACATCGGCGATATTGATGCCCTCGTCCTGGTTGCAGTTGGCGTTGTCGGGGTTGATGCCGTCGGCGTTGCCGCTGAGCAGGTAGTCGATGAGGGCCGTGGCATCGGCGATGTTCACTAGGCCGTCTTCATTAACGTCGCCGCGCTCTATGCCGCCACGCTTGGTCAGCTTCCACAGGGTGAGGTGGCCGCCGGGATAGTACTGGTAAATCAGGACGTTGCGGCTGTCGATGACCTCGGCATTGAGCCAGTTGGCCTGGTAGCCGTTGGCATTGCCCGTGGCGGTCTGCTGGACATAGGCAAGCGGAGACGCGGCATTTACCTCGGCCACGGCGAAGCCATCCAGATAGTTGGGCATAGTGGGATAGACCATCATTTCCCTGCCGTTCCAGATGAACGGGAAGGTTCCGTTGCAGTTGCCCTTGTCGGGCAGGTTGATGGTTGTTCCCGTGAAGTTATCCCCGTCGAATGCCAGTTTCTTGAGGGCGCTGGAGCGGTTGACGTAGAGGATGGCGTCGTTGCCGTCAAGGTCGGTATAATAGTTGAGCACCGTGCCGCTGTTGGGCGACACGCCGTCGCAGTTGGCCAGGTAGCAGTTGTCGGTGTCCACTTCTCCGCCAGTGATGGCGATGCGGCTGATGCTGGTGCCGCTGCTGGCGCCCACGAGGTAGAGCTCGCCGTCCTCCAGCAGGTTGCCGCGGGCAAAGCCCAGGTTGTCGCTGCGGCCAAAGTTGATGACCTCAGTGGGTAGGGTATAGGTGACTGCATTGCCCGTGGCGGGGTTGATGACTTTGAGCTCAGGATGGCCGGTCCACGGGTTGGGGAAGGCGGCGTTGCTCACTACCAGGTTGCCCGCCTCGTCTCGTGTGATGCCCACATTGCTGCCGCCCTCAAACGTCTCGCCTGTCAAGCCGTTCCTGTCCACGACAAGGATGGTGCTTGTCGATTTGTCGTTGATGTAGAACTTGCCGTTCATGCCGAAGCCTTGGCGGGTGTTGTCGGTGTTAAGGAAACTGATGTTGCTGATTTCCCACACCTTCTCGATATTGTAAGTGATGGGTGTGGGATCGTCGTTCACGCCCCAATAGGCAGGCTCGCTCTCGTTGCCATAGCCGTCGATGACGCACACGGCATACCAGTATCCGCTCTGTTGGGCACCGGCTAGCGAATATTCGGGCTTGTAGGTCACGCCCAGCAGGTAGTCGCTCTTGATGCCGTCAAAGGCCGTACTGGTAGCCTCTTCAAGCGTGATGTCGTTGGGTACGGCATAAACCGAGTATTTTACCAAAGTTCCCTCTTGGGCGTTCCAGACGAGACTGTTGCCATCTAAGGTGAGACCCGTGGGCGCCTGGTAGCCCGGAGCCGTCTTCCAGGTCAAGGCGGGAATCATGGCGGGGTGCTGGAAGGCATTACTGAGCAGATAATTGCCCAGGCCGCTCACGCCGCCGTTGTTGCCGTTGATGTTCTTGGCGCTGTAGAGCACGGCGCCAGGGGCGTTGTTCTCGGTGTACTGGCGGGAATAGTTGATCTGCTGGGTGACTTCGGCCCAGTCGCTGGTCGTGTTGCTGGTCGAGGCCAGGAACGAGATGCTGTGGCTGGCGAAGTGTTGCCGTCCGTAGTGCTTGGCGATATAGCTCCACCACTGGGTCAGGGGGCCAAATGGATTGGTCGAGTGGTTAGTCTTCCAGTAGAGCTGGGGTGAGATGTAGTCGATGGTGCCCTGTTCGAGCCAGGCCAGCGGGTCGCTGAAGATGCCGTTGTATTGCCAGTCGCTGCCCGTTGGGCATGGCGTGACACCATGCTGTGAAGCTGACGTGCTGCGTGTACCGGCCACACCGGCGGGGCTGATGCCGAAGCGCACCTCGGGCTTGGTTTCCTGAATCATGTTATAGACGTCCCTGACCATCATGTTGACATTGTTGCGTCGCCAGTCGGCAAAGGTCATGTCCACGCCCGAGTCGTTCCACAAGTTGTAGTCCTGGGCGCTGCTGTTGGTGGGGATGTTCTCGGGATAGAAGTAGTCATCAAAGACGACGCCGTCCACATCATACTTGGTGATGATTTCCTTGATGACGTTGACGATACGTTCCCGTGTCTCGGGCAATCCGGGGTTGAGGATGGTCTTGTTATCATAGGTTAAAAGCATCCCCGAATTCTTCAATTCTTGGTCTTGCGGGGTGTTCCAGTCAGTGCCGGTGCTCCAGCGGTAGGGGTTCACCCAGGCGTGGCACTGTATGCCACGGGCATGGCACTGCTCGACAGCATATTCCAGCGGGTCATAGCCGGGATTACGGCCACGGGTGCCGGTCAGGTAGCTGGACCAGGGCTCATAGCTGGACTGGTAAAAGGCATCGCACATCGTGCGCACCTGCAGGAAAATGGCGTTGAAGTTCTGTGCCTGTAGTTTGTCAAGATAGGCGACAAGTTCGGCTTTTTGGGCATTGGCGTTGTTGACGCTGGTTGGCCAGTCGATGCGAAAGACCGTTGCGACCCATGCGGCGCGCATCTCGCGCTTTAAAGCCTCGTCGGCTTTGGCGTTGGAACCTGCCATCACAGCAATGGTGATGAGCAGCAATAATAATCGTTTCATCATAATTTTTTTTGATTTTGAGAGGTTAAATCGCTATTATTTTGGTTAATAGCCACAAAGTTAAAGATTATTTCCAAAATTTTTTTCATCTTTGTGAAACTTTTTTGAGGTGTTGTTGCATCTAATGCATGAAAGCGGCCGGCAAACGCTGCGATGATTACAAGAAATAATAACAACTAAAATGATAGGACAATGAAAAAGACGATTTGTACACTGGTGATGATGCTGACGATGGCTCTTGCCGTCACAGCGGCTCCAGTTAACAAGGCAAAGCCTGCCAACAAGGCGAACATTGAATTCAAGGGCGACTCGGTAGTCGTGACCGACGGCGAGGAGTCGGTGACCCTGAGCGGTATGCCCGAGTTGCAGAAGGTGCGCGACAAAATCAACCGTGCCCTCGACGATACCCTGACAACCGGTAGCGGCACTACTGTGGAGATCGGTGACCAGAGGGGTGAACTCTTGCCCGAGGACATCAAGGAAATCAGCAACCAGTGGGCAAGTGTGGCCAAACAGATAGCCATCAGCGGCTCTTTCTGTTTGCTGGGACTGGTAGCCCTGGTACTGCTGTTCCGCTTCTTGAACCGCCGCAACAAGTACCGTGTCATCGAGAAGGCCATCGACAACAACTACCCACTCAATGAACTCTCGTTGAACGATGTGAAGCGCAGCGCCATCTATGTGCAGCAGCCCGTGGTGACCGCTCCTCCCGTGGTGAATGCCGCATCGGCACAGCAGCCGGGACAAGTGCCCGTGGGTACGCCCATCAGCGGCCAGACTGCCGATAACCCCATCGTGATGACCGACATGGTGAACTGGCGTGCCTTGATGCCTGCCGTGAAGTGGATTGGCTGGGGAACCGTGATGATACTGTTCAGCGTAGCGATAGGTGATGCAGAGAATCCGTTTTGGCCCATCGGTTTGGCCCTGGTGGTTGTGGGACTGTGCAAGGGCTTTATCCTCTACAAGGAACAGAAGGCGCTGCAGGAGGCTTGGAACCGTGGCCAGCAGATGCCGCCCCGTGAGCCCATGCGCGAAGGCATCCCCGTGCCGCCCAGCTTCGATCAAGACTATAAAGAGGACGACAACACTCCTTATCAGCCGTACTAACATCAGTAATGTCTTTGCGGCTTAGCGCCATAGCGTGAGGCTTGCAGAAGAAAAAAGTAACAAAAACATGCTTTCCAAGCTTGATGAAATAAGACTGCTGTCGCAATGCGCCCTGGCCGACAACCGGGACGCATTCGGCAGGCTCGTCGAGGCCTATCAGCCGCGCGTGCGCCGGTTCTTGCTGAACCTGACCACGGGCGACGAGATGCTGACCGACGACCTGGCGCAGGAGACGTTCATCAAGGCCTATGTGGGCATCCGCAGCTTTAAGGGGCTTTCGTCTTTTGGCACCTGGCTGTACCGTATTGCCTACAATGAGTTCTACAACCACATGCGCCGCCACCAGGAAGAGCATGTCGAGGACATCACCCGCCTGGCCGACGTGAGCACCGCTGCCAGCGATGCCATCGACGCGTCGATGACGGTGAAACGCGCACTGGAGGCACTGAACGACAACGAGCGTGTGGCCGTCACCCTGTTCTATATCGAGGACCAGCCCATCAAGCAGGTGGCCAAGATCATGCAGATGCCCGAGGGGTCGGTCAAGTCGCTCATTTATCGCGGCAAAGACAAGATGAAACAATTTATAGACAATTAAACCGTTATAATGATATGAACACCAACGAAGAAGACAAGAAACTGGCGCAGATGCTCAAGCAGGGCGCGCATGACCCCGGGGAGAACCCCTGGTTCACCCGCCGCGTCCTCAACAAGCTGCCCGAGAAGCAGTCGCATGGCTCGTGGGCCACGACGGTGCTCTATGCCATCGCCCTGGCAGCCTGCGTTATCAGCTGGCTGGTGATGTGGCACGGCCAGGACTGGGGAGCCGTCACCGTGCGCGACGTCCTCTATAACGTGATGATGGGTGTTGTGACGCTCACCGTCCTGTGGCAGACCGTTACCTCGCTACTCCACGCCGCCGACGTGTAAGCCGCCCCTTGGACAACAGCACTCGCTAGACCTTTCTCTGCCAGCGGATATTTTTTCTGTCGGCAGATTATGGGGATTTCATTGATTGGCATCCGCGTTCGTTTTTCTGTCTATCGACAGATTAAATGGCATGGTTTTTGCAGTTTTTTGTTGAAAAATAACTAATAATAATCGTGGATTATGGATACGAAATTTGTAACGACCTTGCCTAATGTAGTAGGCTATGAAATTGTTGAATCAAAAGGCTTTATTTTTGGTGAGGCCATCTGGAACGGAGTTGAAGGCGCTATTAAAGAGTTGAAGAAAGAGGCTGAAAAACAGGGTTGTAACGCTGTTGTGAATGTAAGACTCGCAGGTGAGGCTGCAACCTATTGTGCTGCTTATGGTGATGGTGTGGTCGTAAGGCCTGTACCTGTCGAATTGCCCGAGGTGCCCGATTTCACTACCCCCGACAACTTATAATCCTTGTGATATAACGAATTAGAGACGCAAAATTTTGCGTCTCTAATTCGTTTACAGTCCGAGTAGTTGTTTAGCGCGTTGCCCGATGGCTGGGTCCTTGATTTTCTTGAGTTGGTCTAACAGCCACTCGGGACTCACCTCCTTGTAATGGCTCACCATGCCTTTCGTCAACTGGCTGTCAGGATGTTCACAGCACCACTGCATGAATCTGTCGGTGTCGCGGTAGAAGAATCCACCCACCAGCAAGCCGAAATCGCCAAGCAGTTGCTTGGGCTCGGTGATGGTGCCTTTGGCCCCTTCAAGGAAAGTGTTCAAGCGGTCATACACGGTCGTGTCGCTCAATGGAGTCCATGAGAACACTTCCAGTTGTCGCTTGCTGCGCCAGTAGTTGGTGAGCAGGGTGGTGTCAGCGCTATAGACAGTGCCGATTTTGCCGATGCTGAAACGGCCGTCATCACCGATGGTCACGGGCAGTTCGTTGTCGATAAACCACAACGTGGAGTCGGTGTCCACGCCGTCGCGCTGCACATTATAGGAAATCCAGCGGCTCACGTGGATGGGCTTACCCCACTTGTCAGGCAAGACCATGTGCATCGAGTCGATGCCCACGTTGCGGGTGTGCTCATCAATGTCGTCCCAGTAGGACAGGTTCATGCCGCCACACTCTCCCAACCGCATGAAGTCAATCATGCCGTTCTTGTCAAAGGTGGCCAGCCAGCAGGTGCGGGTATCGCTGTAGCTGGTCTGTCCCAGCAGCAGGGTAATGCCCTTGTCGGGGTTGTCCTGCAAGCCCCACACGCGCACAACCGAGGAGTTGGTGTCAACTTGCATCACCCTGTCCAGTCCGATGGCCTCGCAGGTGGCCATGTCAAGGATGAGGTGAGGCAGTTTCTCGCCGTCGTTGTCATAGCGTAAGTCATTGCCGTTAAGCGTCAGCGAGTCGTCGCAGATGCCTGCGCTGCACAAGAAGTCGTGACCGTTGTTGATCTCGTTGCCGTGCTGCCATTTGCCGGTGCACGACACAATGGCCAGTGCCACCATCAACATTGCAATTGTTCTCATCATTTTCATATCAAGATTCGTTTACTTCCTAAAACCTAAAGCCTAAAACCTAAAGCCTAATCTCCTAACTTGCGGTAGCGCACGCGGGTGGGCTCTTCCTTGCCCAGGCGCTTGAGCTTGTTTTCTTCATATTCGCTGTAGCTGCCCTCGAAGAAGAACACGTTCGAGTTGCCCTCGAAGGCCAGGATGTGGGTGCAGATGCGGTCCAGGAACCAGCGGTCGTGGCTGATGACCACGGCACAGCCGGCGAAGTCTTCAAGACCTTCCTCCAGGGCG
>CACYAW010000054.1 GCA_902772455.1 uncultured Bacteroidales bacterium | reverse complement strand
AACATTTATTTTTCTATTACGTTCCACACCTTCTCGAGATGAAGATTTTTTGCCGAGTGTTGACGTTCCAATAGCCACTTGAATCTGAGCCTTTGTATAAACGCCATGCAGTTTGAGCGGGAAATTAGCCAGTTGAGAATTATCAGGCTTCTCTAAAGCTGTCTTGTCTTGTAGCAGCAATGGCATCACCTCTTTCAGCTCTTTACAGAAGCAGTGATTTGCCGCCAAAGCATCCGCCATTTCTTGAAGACTGGAGAAATTTGGTCGATGCGATTCAACTGATCGACTTGCACCCTAAAGTTTTTTTGAGCCAGCTGCTCAATAAAACTCAGATAACTATATGAATCAGTTGCCAGCCATTTACGGAACACAGCGCGACCCAGTTCTTCATTGAACTGAGATTTTTCATGTTCAATTTCATTGTCAAACATGAGCTGGTTCCATGTCCTGCCACGATATAACTTATCCAACGGGATTTGATAAATCTTGACGAAGTTGGTGAGCGTGAGAGGTACAGAGTGGTTCCTTTCGAAATTCTGCACTAGAGAATTAATTCGCCTTGCTGTGAAGCGTTGAACGGCACCTCTGATGTTACTCATGATATACTCTTTAGCCTTTGGCTCAAGCATAATGCGGCACCCTAACGGCAAATGAGGACAATCACGCTCCATCTCCTCAACAACGCTCATCGATGTTCGGCCCAACATCACTCTCATGCGGTCGGTATAGTTGAACTCAGCTCGGCTGTTTCCCACATAGTCGAAGATATCCACATGCGTCTTGCCTTCCGCTTTACGCAGGCCTCGACCAAATTGCTGGATGAACACCGTAAGACTCTCTGTTGGGCGAAGGAACAATATCGTATCAACTTCAGGAATATCAACACCCTCATTAAACATGTCCACCACAAACAGGTAGTTGATTTCCTTGTTCTTCAACCGATTGTACAAGACGGTTCTCATTTGGGCATTATCACTTGTTAAGTAATCTGCTCCTTACATCTGGCAGATATCTCTCAAGTGACTTCAGAATTACGGCTGTACGTGCATCATTGTAGGTATAGATACGAGACAATTCTGATGCCACATAGTGCCCTTTATCCCAAGCCACCTCTGAATAATCCACAGAGTCTGTGATGCCGTAATAGTAGAATGGTGCAAGCAGCTTCTTGTTCAATGCATCATCAAGCCGAATTTCTGCAGAAATGCTTCCATCAAAATCCAGGGTGATATCCTCACCATCCATGCGCTCGGGGGTTGCCGTCAGACCAAGAAGGATTTTCGGCTTGAAATAATTGATGATCTTGCGATAGCTTGAAGCGGCTGCATGATGAACCTCATCAATGACAATGTAATCATAATAGTCTTCTGGCAACTGCAAACCATCTAAGCGATTGTTTAGCGTATCTTTGGAAGCAAATACGTATTCATAATTGGTGGGCTCTTCACCTCCGAACCACTTCTCGCCAAAGTTGTAGTCATTGAGTACCTGCCTGAATGTTTTAAGACTTTGCCTGAGAATCTCTTCACGATGGGCAACAAATAACAACCGAGCCCTGTTATGGCTATCAGCAAATGCTTTGTAATCGCTTGCCGCCATCACGGTCTTGCCTGTACCAGTCGCAGCAACGACCAGATTCCGCCAATGGCCTCTGATTTCACGCTCAACCTGTAGGCGCTCCAGTATCTCCTGTTGATAATCAAAGGGATGAATCAATTTCAGTAAACTGAAGTCTATTTCTTTGTCTGATGGACCATTGAGTGCGACCTTTAATCGCTCATCATCTTCCCCCTTAATAAACGTTTCGTAGCCTTCTGCCCACCATGATGCATCAAATGCGCCCAGAATGGTTTTCATCATCTTGGGTTGCTCCATCTGGGTTACCTTGACATTCCACTCAGCGCCGGTGTCAAGAGCCTGTTCTGAGAGGTTGGATGAACCGATATAAGCAGTATTGAAACCTGTTTTGCGAAGGAAGATATATGCTTTAGCGTGCAGACGTTCAGACGTCGTGTCGTAGGTGATCTTGATTTCAGTGTTTTTCAAAGCCGACAACTGGATGATTGCATCAAAGTCGGTCGCCTGCATGTAGGTGGTGGTAATCACCTTAAGTTTCCCACCTCTATTGGTGAATTCCTTCAACTGAGGCAGGATAAGGGCAAGACCACGTTTCTTGATGAAAGATACCATCAAATAAATTTCATCCGCAGAAGCAATCTCTTTCTGAAGCTCAGTGTACATTTTCATCCCCTTGCCAGTAAACAACGCACCATTTATCAGGCCTTTCATGGGCATGATTTCTTCGAGCCTTTTTGCCAAATCGGGATAGTCAGATTGGGTTTTATCAATAACTGCTGTCAGTATCTTAGCCTGGGCTGACAACAGGTTTCCTGACTCCAGATGAAACTCCTTGACTAGCTTACGGATAATCGCATTAGCTAACTCTATACCTTTCTTTACAGCGTTGATCTGTTGATTATCATCTTCGTCGTCATCACTTGTATCTGCAACATTCGAGAGCATTTGCTCAAATATATTTGTCAGGTACATCGAAAGAAGTTTAGCTACCTCTTTTCTTTCAATGACTCTCTCACCAATATAGAATCGCGTTCGATCCATCGAAGAGATTTTCTCCTCGAATAGTTGGTTAATTATCTGCTCATATATTCCAATCTCCATAGGCATGGGATGCTTGCTATAATAACAAGACTCCTAAGCAGTCCCTGCGAGCCGACCAAAGCTCAAATAACTGCAAAGGAGTTTGTTTTGTCTTTGTCCATTGGTCTTATGCAGGTTTATACCAATAGGTATAATGGTGAACGCAAATTTACAACCTTTTTTAGAAATCCGCTCTAAAAAATCCGGATGAAAATTAGTTTCATGCTGCAAAGATAGACCAAGCCAGTGCCAAAATCCTGGCACTGGAAAATGGAAAAAACTTAAAAATCTGAGAATTTTAGTATTGTGCTCTCCAAATGCGCTTGATTTCTCTCCCCAAATAAAACTTGCGTGTGTTGGCTCTTCTGATGCCAAATTTGACTTTTCCTTCGTTCACCCACCGTAAAAGTGTATTACGATGAATGCCAAGAAGCTTGCACGCTTCTCCTGAGGAATAGCGTGCGAAATCTGATACTTTAGGCTCTTCGTTTACCATGTCGTTATATCTCCTATCTTCGTTATTATAATCTGGTGCCCACAAGCCGTTCGATATCGCTCTTGCGATAGCGACGTTTACCACCTATTTCTACTTTCTTGAGCACGCCAGCTTTATCCCAGCGATAAAGTGTCATTTTCGACACATGTAGTAGTTTTGAGGCTTCGTCAAGAGTGATTAATACATCAGCTTTTGCGGCAGCTTCTGCCTCAAACATAGCGATAGACTTGGCCCCGAGAAGGATTTCCTCGGCAAATGCTTTCAGGTCTCTACCTGAGAGTTGAAAGATGACGTTTGGATGTTCGTCAATCAATGCGTTCAAACTTAAATAATTCATAGATAATAAAATAAAAACGTGAACCGTTGCACCTAAAGTCGAGGCACTTAGGATAGCCTTATCGACGATGCAAAAGCGGTTCACGCCTATGAAGCGAGAACCACTATGCAGCCCTGTCGATAATTCAAAAAGTTCCTAAGTTTTCGACTTTAAACAGGAGCATAATGTTTCTGTATAACCCACAATGATTTGTCACTCACAGTGGAATGACGTGGCAAATATACACAATATCTGAGAAATACTGTGCGCCTGCCAGAAGAATTATGATGATATGAGGGTTAGTCCAAGGCTGAAACCATGTCGCGTTTCAGCTCTTGATCGACCTCACGATAGCGTGCGAAGGCAGCGCTATTAGGAGCATGACCAGTCAGCTCGCTCACAAGAGCCTGGTCTTTGAACGTCTTATAGATGATGTGAGTGAACGTCCTTCTCGCCATGTGGCTGCTTGCAATCTCGTTGATAGGACGTATCTCTTGCTCGCCGGTGAGGGAGTTGCGAATAACCACGTTTCGGGTTATTCCGGCGATGGTCATGATCTCTTTGATGGCCTCGTTGTATTTCTGGTCACTGATGAAGGGCAGCAGTGCTTTGCGATCTTCATCAGCATAACGCTCCAGTATGCTAGTAGCCATTTTGTTGAGAGGTATTTTCAATGTGAGAGGGTGCCCAGTGCTCGTTTTGCGGGCAATGTAATGAACCTCGCCATTGATGACGTTGGCCCGTGTCATCGTCTTCAGGTCGCTCACACGGCAGCCGATGCAGCAATGGAACAGGAAGATGTCGCGTTGCACTGCCAATGCAGGCCGACGGCTAAGATCTGTATCACGGAGTTGATAAAGTTCATCATGGGTGAGCATGTAGGGAGTGCCATAGACCTCTTTGGATATTTTGAATTTGCGGAACGGACTCTTGTCCATGAGTTCCTGATCAATTGCCCACATAACAAACGCTCTCAGTTTCTTGAAATAGCCGTTGACCGTATTTTGGCCACGTTCCCCGGGCATTCGGCTCTCGGGGACGGCCTTGAGAATCTTGGGGAACTTCTTGAGCAGTTTGAATTCATGCTTCATGTAGTGGTCCAGCTCATTCAGTAGATTGACATCAATGTTTGAGAACGTGATGTGAAACTCGGGGTCCACCACTTGCTTATACATTTCAAACCTTTGAAATATCCGATAGAACACCATGTACTGCCGGTACGTGCCAGGCGTCTGTGGCTTGTTCTCTAAAAACATGTCGAAGTAGTCGAATATGGTGGGTGCCTTAGTTTCTTCGGCCAGTGGGGTAGGAGCCTCTTCTGCAAAATATGATTTCACAGTTTGAGCGAGCCATCCTTTTCCGATATTGTTAAGGCCTTGCTCCAAAACCTGCTGATCAACGAAGGCGATAAGCTCTTCAAGTTGTTTCTTCGTCTCCTCGCTGTGATGAGCCTCAGCGTTCTTCAGCCTGGGCACTGCAATAACGAGTCGTTTAGAAGAACGTCCCTTGGTGCTTGTGTATTTCTCTTCTCTAACATGCTTTGCAAACACGCGTAATCCCGTTGCGGCCTGCTGATCAATACCACCAAGTCTCAGTCTAATTGACAATTCAACGCGTCCAGCTTTGTCTGTTTTCTTCGTTGTGGATATTTCGTAAGCCATTGTGTATTAGTGTTATTATTTATGTTCTGCAAAGTTACATCTTTTCTCTGAATCTACCAAATTTCATCCCCATATCCATCCCCATATAAAGTGTTTTTTTGTGATTTTTTTAGATATACCCCAAGTTATCGAATTAAGTGTGATATATCAATAAATAACTAATATACAGGTGTTTATTTATATCAAATTCTCTAAGTCTTAACATCGTCAAATCTGCCCAAAACGAAATTAATTAACCCCACGGGTTCACAATATTTATTTGTAGTTTTCAGTTAATACGCTGGAGAACAATATTTTATAAATTAGTCATCAAGAGCCTGCTTTGGTTTTTTGGTGATTTTTTTGGTTAAAACATTTTCTTTAATTGCTGCAAAGCTAGGGTGGACACTAATTATTGACTACAACGAATTTGCGGATGTGAATGGTGACGGCGAAATCAACGTCAGCGATGTGACGGCTCTTATCGACAAACTGATCAACCAGAATTAAGCTGAAAACGATTCCCTCCATGATAGTGATGATGCGCCAGCTCCCATGACTGGCGCATCATTTTGTCTTGAATAGCGCCCCTATTGGGGCAACACTGCTGGTGGTCCCACATTTATAGACATATACGCCGCATTTTATTGTTCAAAAGAATATCCCTCAAACTGTTGTGAAGCATGAGGGATATTCTCAGGGTGATTTGACCGTTGTTATGGGTTGTTGCTATTGAACAGTATATCGATAAGTTCTGTTATGTCAATAATATTAACCCGCCCGTCGTTATTGATATCGGCAACGTCGGAATAAGCGCTGCCTTTCAGAATAATGTCAATAAGTTCGGTAACATCGGCAATATCTACCTTTCCATTGCCATCAACATCGTCGGACACAGTGCTGAAGGTGATCACATAGGTCTCGGAAAGCCCTGACATGTCCATGACATAATGCAGTCGGCTTTCATAGAGCCAGTCAAGTCCGTCAATCAGCGTGCGGTCGGTTTTCCATGTATTGTCTGCATAGATTTTCTCGTCATCGCTCTGTCGAACGACGCTGATGATCTTCTGGCGGTCCATGATGGGGATAATCACTGAACCATAGTTCCAACCGGGAGCCGATGAGTTAACCGTCAACATGTACTGAGTAGTATTGATGCGGTTAATCATCGCACTTGACATGGCCACAGACTCTTGGGTGCCATTAGTGAAATGAATCATGTCAGGCGTGTCATTGGCATCGGGAAGGTCATTTGTGAGGAAACCACGCAGTCGCTTGCCCGTCACGTCATCGGTCGTGAATCCGTGTATCAACTCATGGATTCTGACGGTATCGATCAGTGACAAATCCTCATTGCCATAGCTTGTCAAATGGTTGTAGCTCACATTGTAGGACGTGAAATGGCCCAGCAAAGAGCTCTGCAGCCACCATTGCGCATAGGCTTGAGAATGAGCTTCGATAGTGCCAAAATCGGTAGCGATTTCGTCATCCATAACCAGCGTGGCATCTTCGCCGTTAAGTTGTGAGCTCACGATGTTGAAGTCGATGAGCAGACCCTTCTCATTCTCAATGATGGTGGGCTGGTGGGTGGTCATCGTGACGTTTTTGGCGTCACCATTTCCTTGATTGTCGATGATCAAGGCAAACTCGGCATTCTGCATCGGCTCAACCTCCACGGTAAATGGATCATCGCCATAGATGTCACGCTGCATGAAGTAGTCCAGCACAAGATTTGGCGACGGTCTCACGGTGAGGCGGTCAGGATAGAGCTCACGAGTCACTAGCAGACCTGTGAAGGGGTCAATGTAACTGAATGAGCCGCCAAACAGATATACTTTATCCTCGGTGGAAGCAGCATATTTCGTCGGGATGAACAGGATTGTGGCAGTGCCTGTCTCGCCGGCATCCAGTGTCCACCCTGAGTTCATATTCAATGCCCCCTGGAATCCGTTAAGCGTTTCGGTGACAATCTCAAATTCGTGTGAAGTGGCAAGGTTGCCTTCTTCGTCAGTAACGACCAGTGTCAGTTTAGCATCCCTGATGGGTTCACTATCGTGCCCGTTATACACACTCAAAGTGCCACGGAATGCTTGACGGGTCATGACAAGATGTTGTGACAGTTGCATCGTAACCGATGTGCAGACCGAATTCTTATCCTTTTCCAAATTCGCTATCACTACGTTGTAGGAAGCATTGAACATGTCTGCCATCGTTTCAAAGCCTTGGCTTTGGGCCATCTGGTCATATCTGCTGCACTCATCACAATGATACTGCAACGAGTCTGTGTTGATGCGGTTCAGTGCCGAGGAGCCTGCGTAGGAGTTGTTGAAGCGCTCAATTAACAGGTTCAGCTGTTCCTCAGACACACTCTCGGGTTTGTATTGAATCAGATTCTCATAAGTAAAATCTGAATTATCGAGAGTGGAAACCTTTTCCCAGAAGGGAACTAGGGTCTCATCGTCATCATAGTTATACCAGGCAGGGTCACCAGTGATCTCATCCAATATAGCCACAAAGTGATTGAGCTGCTTTTGGGCGTCTTCAGTCTTGGCGCAGAAGTCATCAAGCCAATCATATCCTGTCGATGTCATCGTGAGCATACTATTGTTGTTATGTGCCTCGATGAAAGCCTTGATGCAAGTAACTGCTGTGCTGGCTACACCAAGTGCTGTAGAGGCTTTGCCAGCAATATTGCATACTTTACCCATGGTGCCAGCTGCTTTCTCTCCAACATTAAGTGCCACATCAGCAAGGTCTTTAGGATCTGGCTCTCCTTCAGTAGCGATGTCACTGATAATACTTACGGCAGTGAGAACTACACCGGCTACAGGAAAGGCAAATGAGAGGGCTGTCGTGATGATTCCGGTTAAGCACTTGGTGAATAGGGGAGTGCAGAACTTGCTTAAATCGATGTCGATACTGCCGTAATCCGAACTGTCGTAATATCCACCGGAACCGCTGGGCAGAGAACTGGATCCACCGGATCCGCCCGAAGTGGTGCAGTCATGAACCACTGAATCCCTGGGGCAGACCTCAATGGCAAACATATAACGCGAATCGTCTTCTTTCATGTCTTCACCACACGGCCAATGATAACGAGAGACAAGCACGACACTGCAATCATTGAACTTTGCCTGACCCGAAGTGGAATTTCTGAACGACATGGGCTCATTGGCTAAGCGGGTCAACATCACGGGAATGACGACGCTGTCCTGTGCCGCAAGTGCGAACGGCTCGTTGTAGGCCAGTGCGGTCATCGACCATTCTCCATTGGACTCGGGGAGTTCAAGAACTACGTCGTTGGTACCGATAAGTCCCTTATTGGTTAAGGTGAAAAAGAGTAGCTGTGACTCACCAACGGCCATATCTTCACCATTGACCCTGGTGGGACCGGAAACTATCACGACGGGACGAGGCACATTGGTCTCGTAGGTATAAGTCGTCACAATCTCATATTCATCATCGATCTCGGTCTCTACAACCGACCAATTGGTTGTAATGGCACTGAAACTGAGGTTGAGGATTTTGAGCGTCTCAACTCCTGGGTCAACAAGGATATTGTTGGCATAGGATTGGTGCTTGTCGGCCGAAACGCGCAGTGCATAATAGCCCTCGGGCAGGGTTACCGAGAATTTTCCGTTTTCTCCGGTATAACCCTCGGTAATCAGTTCACCTGTTGTGGGGTGCTTGATGACCACGTGCGCACCTTGCACATGTGGCGCCTCGACGGTGTTGTAGGTGTATTCGTCACACACGTCGATGGTGAGCGTTCCGGTTTCCTCCGATACGGGCACAATCTTGAAGTTCAGGAACATGCCTGACCCGTTTTCACAATTAATGCCGATTCGGCCTGTACGGGGGACATTCAGCTGCATGTCCTCGGTGGGTGTGAACGTGAGCACAATCAGTGCCGTGTCGCCTTGCATCAATCCTGGCATCTCCTGTGGGGTGATCGTATTCATCCAGTTGGGCAGACTCAACGTGATCTTGCCGCTGTTTCCCCGGCCTGTGTTGGTGATGTGAATCGGATAATTGCGGGTTTGGCCTTTGGTCATTGTCGTGTTGATGCTCGTGACGTCGGCCTCAAGTTTGGCCATTCCGAGCCTGCAATAGAGGAACAACGTGACTGTTGTCCTCGCCCCTTCGTCTGAAATCAGTTCCAGTTGAACCTGTTCCCATTCCTGCTTGGGGGAGATGCTGCTGGCAACAATGTCCACGTCAATAGTGGCTGTCGAACCGCCTTCCATCTCAGCGATGTTGGCACATGTGAGGGTGTAGGAGTCGGGTTGTGACAGAATATTCGCTCTCACATTGTGTAACGTCACTGATGATGGATTCACGATGCCGATGCCCGTGTTGTAGTGCTCGTTGAGTATCAAGTCACAAGTGATTTGGCTTGACGTTGCCCTCTTCAATCCAACGATATCAAAGGCCGTCTTAGCCTCACTCGAATTCTCGCCCGGGCTGCAGGCTCCGGCAATAAAATGTCCCATATCCTCGGCAAACGGATGGAATACAGCCGAGAAATGGCCGCTGGCATTGGTCGAAGTGGCAATAGCGCGCCTCAATCCATTGCAGATGTAGTACACCTCAACCGGTGTTCCTGCGGCAACGTTGCCGCTTACTGAACCGTTGAACACGATGCTGTCGCCCGGCTGATAGATAGTCTTGTCGGTCGTCAACGAGACGGTGGAGAACGGGGAAATCAATGTGATAGGCACTTCATTCGACTTGTTGTTGCCGGTGATGAGTTCGTTCACCTTGTTCCCTTCGTTAACTACTGCATAGATGTTGAATGTGCCGACAATAGCGGGTAATGTGACCGTCTTGTACAGCGTAGAGCTTTCTCCAGGTGCCAAGGCTGCTTGGCTATACATATTGGTTAGCTGTGTGCCGTTGCTCAAGTAAACGGTGACTTTGGTCTGTGAGGGCAGTTCATATGATCCCGTGTTGGAGACCGTGACACTGACTTCAATGTCGCTGCCCGCAACCACTTCATCATCAGATAATGAGATGGCCGAAATCACAGCGTCGGGCAACGTCTGGTTGCTGATCATTACCCAGCACGAACCGCTCGAATAGCCATCGGCTTGGGCCGTAAAGGTCAATACGCGGTCATCGTTTGCCACATCGTTCAGCAAAGCTTGCATGACGACATCCACCGATCTTTTGCCGGCTGGGATCGTCACCTGATGGGCATATTCCAAACCGGAATCATTGTCGCTGCTCAGGTTCACTGTCAATGCCCGGCTTATGTTGGCGTTGCGGGTGATGGTCAACGTTGCCTCGCTGCCCTCGGCTATCGTTGAGCGATTGGAGCGCAAGGTAATGGCGGGACCGTCATTGTCGGTGACGGTGATTTGCTTGGTCACCGAACCCGCTGAACCGCCTTGAGCCTGACAGGAACAGGACTTGATATAGATGGCGGCCATCAGGTTGATCACACGGTCACCGTCAACAATCTGGTTGTCGCGGGTTCCTATCGAGAACTGGACTTCGGTAGCGTTCTCGGGCATGGTGATGGTCTGGGGATAGGTCAAGTCGCCTTGACTGTCATCACTCAGCTTGACGGTGATTGTGGTATTGGTGTGGTCCAAACGGCGCAACTTGGCCATGATGGCATTGGGACCGCTCGACTCACTCACCATGGTGGGAGTTATGCTGAGGTCCATGGTGGGCATGTCGTTGTCATGCAGCGTTACCCATACCTCATCGCTGTCATAACCGTTGCAGGAAGCCACAAAAGTCACTTCTTGATCCAGTGCGGGGTTGTCATCATCAACCGAAGTGACGGTAACCGTTCCGCTGGTCGAGCCAGCTGCAATCACCACGGCGGGGACGGCAGCAAAGCGTCCGGGAGCGTTGCAGGCGATAGTTATTGTCGTTGGCTCGGTACCTGCCTTGGGAATATTGACGGTCAATTCCACGCTCTCGCCCTCGGTGATTTCGCGCTGTGATGTCTCGATTGTCAACTGTGGATGCTCGTTGTCCTCGATAACGAGAGATGATGTGGCCTCAGGGTATCCTTGCGCACTAGCGGTGATGGTCGCATTGGCATTTTCATCAATGATGCTGTTGTCAGCCAGCGTTACCGTCACATTGACGCTTGACTGCCCCTCTTCGATGGTTGCTGTGGCAGGAACGCTCATGCGGCTGTCGTCGCTATTTAGCGTTACGGTCAGGCTCTCGCTGCGGTCACCGCTACGGGTGATAACGGCGTTGAAAGGCTTGGCCTTTGCTTCTTCGACAAACGACCTGGACAGGTCAAGGTACAGCACCGCTTCCAGTTGCTTTCGCGCGCCAGTCGCGGTATTGTTGCCTTGGGCCTCGGGCCGCTCACCGCAATTGCTGTTGGGGACGACGCGCACCTGCGGCGCTACATAGCCGTGGATGCTAGGCACACGTGGCAGGACGACGTCAATCTGTCGGCTTACAGAGCCGCCAGCATTCAGCACATCGTTGTAATAGGCCGTCTGTAGGCTGCAGACCGCCCCGTTGTCACCGATGAGTGAAATCTGCTCGCTCCATCCGCCTGTTGTGGGCACTTGTCCCTGATTCTCGACATCCCACGACAGAATCAGATGGTCGCCAGGGCGATAGCTTGCGGCATCGGTCTTGATATTTGTGGGAACCAGGTCAACGCCTTCGCCGACAGTGATGCTACCGGCCGATGACTCGGTGAGCACATTCTCGGTAGTCTCATCGCTGGCAACGGCATCGGTGATGATCAAAGGATGGGAACTGCCGACTTCCAGCAGCGAAGATGCCTTGATTGAGATGGTGAACACGGTTCCCCGATTGCCCCTCAGGGGCATGTTGGCCGGAGAATAGACCATGCACAGATAGTCGTTGCCTTGCATCTTCTTGACGCGCACGGCATGGTCAGCCTTGCGCTCGGTGAGGGTAGATGATGACGCATTGACGGTGAAACCGTTAGGCACCGTCAATGTGAATTGCAGCGCCACCACCGGGTCATCGTTTTCCAGATTGACGGGCAGGTTGATAGAGGAGCCCTGCCCGATCATCACATCAGGTATAATCAGTTTATTGTAAGCATGCAATTGAAGGCTCATGAGCGCAGTGCACAACAGCGCCAGCAATGATGCCCATTTTCTGTGTTTATTCATAATTTTAATGAATTAGAGTTATTTTTTGCCTTGCTATCATTTGTCCCGACGAGCGAATGACAATGAAGTAATAACTGTTGCGTTCAATCATTGACTGCACGTCAATAGCCGTCCTTCCGTTCTCGAGTTGAGGCAGGTGGGTCTCATAGATCACACGGCCGTCAATACCGTAGATGGTGACATCCACATTGCTGAACGGTTCGCCGCTAATGATGTTGAGGCGTCCATTCTCCCATTGGCAAGAAACCTTGTTGCTGATAATCTCGTTCAGACCGCTGGGAGCATCGGCGAAGCTGACAGGGATTTCCTGGGCATCGGCATCGCTCAGCTTGGCAGCGACGATGGCCTGCCATTGCGAGGTTGTCGTGGCGATGGGGATGATGCCGGCAGGAATCAAGGCATCGCCCAGTGAATAAATCACGGTGTGCTCACCTTGTTCATTCCTTGTCGTGCTCACGATCATGCCCAAGTCATCGACCTTCCATCGGATGGCCCGGTCAACGTTGCTGACAATATCGATGGCAGCGACAGGAACAGGTGAATTCAAGTATAGCACGCCGTCACTCCAGTACAATGATGCCAATGGCGATTGATCCTCTTGACCAGCCACGCGTCTGGGGCTGCGGCCAGGGGCCTGAGCCAGCAGCACGTTTACTTCACCCACAATGTCCTGCACATTGAGCACATTGTCCACGTGCAGGTTGGAGGCGGTGTAGTTAAACGGATTGTTGTAGCTGTTGAAGATGCGGTTGATGATGGCCTGCAAGTCGGTCACATCAACGTTACCGCTCAGGTTGGCGTCGCCCTGGGCGAAGCTGAAGATCGCGTCGAGCGACTGGTGGTTGGTCCAGGAATTGCCGGTCACCGTAGTGAATATGTCGATATCCTGACCGTTAGCTCCATAGTAATCACCCGAGGCGCTGAGGGTGTAATTTCCGTTGTTTGGTGTCACGAACAGTTTCCACAGCGGCGACTGGGTGGAGTCGGTCAACTGCGCTCTCAGGCTGCTGGACTGGCCTTGGGAGGGATGGTGATAATAGCAGATGGCCGGTATCGAAGCGTAAACCGCATCCATGCCTTGCGAGAGGTCACCATTGACTGCAGCAAGACGCTGGTCATTGATGTTCAGTGCGACCCGTGACGCGACGGCGGGCGATATCTCGTTGAAGCGGTTGCCGCTCACGTCAAGCGTGGTGAGGGCAGCGAAGTGGCTTGCCAGGGCGCCCACATTGCCCGTGAAGTCATTGAATGCGAGATTCAACACCTGCACACTGGTGTTCAACGTGTCAAGTTGAGCGAGATATTGGGCAATCTGGTCAGCGATAGCGCCATTCAGCCCGTTATGGCTCAAGTCGAGCACCCTGAGCTGCTCCAGTCCGAGCAACATCGACGGGAAGCCGCCTTGCAGCCCCTTGCCGGGCAGTTCAATCGATACGACATGTCCCATGGCGATGTTGACACCTTCCACGTTGCGGATGTTAAAGCGGTTGCTCAGGTTCCATGTGAAATTGCCGTTGCCATATTTTGTGTAGAATGATTTCAGGATTTCCCAATCGTTCACCGTTAGCTCAAACTGTCCGTCAACGTGCTTGTAGCTGATGTTAAGCGTGCTGCCGCTGACGGTCATGTCGTGCACGGCGACATAGTAGGTGCCGTCCTCGCTTGTGCGCACGCCTCCCCATTCCTTGGCTGGGTTGCCCTCGGCACTGTACAGTTCTTCGCCAGTGGGGGAGAACAGCTGCCAGGTGCAGGCTTTGTCGGTCTTGAACAGCACAGTATCGCCTGCCAACGCTTCCACCTTGTACCACTTGATCTCATTCTCGGCAGGGCGGTTCATGGCGGCGGTTTCTCCAGGACTCAGCAGGGTGATGCCGGTCACCTCGCGGCGGGTTCGTATGTCGGTAAAGGCTTTCCAGGCATTTGCGTTCTTGCCCGAAACGTCATGGAACATCACCCACAGGTAGTTTTGGGCATAAATCACCGGGACATCGTCTTCCACGGCAAAGTGGAAACTCGTGCTGCGGATTTCCTGCTCAGGAACGGTTAACAAGGTGTCCATCAGATAGACTACCTGACGTGGTGACACATCGACATGGCCCTGATACTCCTGATTCACCCAGTAGTCATAGCCGATGATGCCGACGTTGTCGTCTAGTGTGGGCACACGGTAGAAGAACGAGTCGTAGCGGGCTGTCGAGGTGCCATGATTCGTCTCGTCGGTCAAGAGGACCTTGATGTCGTGGAGACCATCGGGCAACTCGTTCACGTCGAGCATCCACTCGCTCATGCCTCCGTCCACCTGAAGCGATTCCTGCTGGAACAATTCTCCGTCAATGTAGATATCGGCATTCACCTGATGGGTGATACCTTCTTCGGTAGCAATCCGGTAGAAAAACGACTGATAGCAGTCGGTACTCGTCATGCTGCCATAGCAGTCAACAATCAAGACTTTCATCGTGTGCAGACCCACAGGCAATGCACTCACATCCAGGTTCCAGTTGATAAAGCCTCCGGTTGTGCTCATGGTCGTTTGCTCATAGAGGTTGTCGTCAATGTAGCATGTGGCCTCGATATGGTGGGTGATTTCTTCCTCGTTCACCGGAATGCGGTAGAAAAACGATTCAAACTGCATTGTGCTGGCGCCTTCGGTCTCATGGCGCAGCACCTGGGCTGTGACGTGGTGCAGGCCAATGGGCAAATCCAGCATATCGGCATTCCAAGTCACCTTGCCGCCGGCAGGGGAGAGTGCTCTCTGCTTCAACACTTGTCCGTCAACAATCAAGCGGCAGTCATAGCCTGTCACCTGACTGACGGTCTGCCCCCGGGCAATGCACGCCATCATCAAGAATAGAAATAGAAACAATTTTGTTCTCATAATTCCATCTGATTAGATAGGTTACTCCATGACGCTCTTGACCTCAATCTGGACTTTCAGTTTGCCGTCCACGGTAGTCTTGCCGGCGATATCGCACGTGGTCACAACGGGATTATAAGGCATCATCGTGAAAGGTAGGATACCGCCATAAATGCCCACCTGAGTGCCGTCTGAGCCCAAATAGGTCGCCGCAGCCTCTTCAGTAAGGGGATTAGTGAAACAACCGTAAGTATATGAACTATAATTGTAATTGAACAATTCAGACATACTTGCGGTTTTGCATTCAAGGGCTGTGCATCTGGAAAACATGTTTCTACTAATGGCAACACAATAGTTGGCGGCACAACCGGCAGGAAGAGAATTATTAGAATAATTATAATAGGTGAAAATACAATTCTTGAAAACACCATCATAGGCCCCAGAAGAAGCATATAAACTGCCGATAACGCAATGGTCAGCATTTACATGATAGGGGAGACTATAATTTGTGAATGCGATTGCGGAATTGACAAACGAATAAACAGTCGCAGCATCGTGATTAGATGTACTTACATCATAGAAACTGCATTGTGCGGCATCAAAATTATTAATCGCTGCATAGGTATAAAGATAATGAGAAGTAAGTACCCTAGTGAACGAGATGTGCGGGACACTGTCAACATATATATCATTATAAATATTCAGGTCTTCGAATTTCAACGTCTGGGTTTCGGTCGAGGGGACTTGAATGCGCATGGTGTTTTGGATGATGGTGTTTCTCATCCCTTGCTCCTCCATCTCGGGAGTGGTGCTCATGCAGGCACCGCGCAGGGTGATGCCCTTAGTGATGGTGCAGGCATTGAAGATGCCGCTGTTCAGGGTGATGATGTCGCCGCTCACGGCTGCAGCATGGGCATCCTGGAGCGCATTGCTGCCATAGAATTGGGTGACATCGCCGTTGTGGTAGAGGGTGGCCACAGGCACCGACATCAACGCCTCGGCATGAAGATTAAACACGGCGATTAACGCCAACAGAAGAGTTGTCAAAAAAGTTTTCATATGCAATAGCTTTTAGAAATTAATATATGTACCACAGGGGCACGATTGTTTAAACACGTTTCAAATCAATGGGTTGCATCTATTGTCGGTTTTGGATATAGTTGGGCCTCCAATAGTTTTCATGCAAATGTATGACAAATGGAGCACTGATACAAGAGATAAATCGAAAAAAAATAGGAAATAACAGTTTCTCGTCAATGAAATGTCAAATAATTTTACAGGTTGTTGCTTGGTGTGCGTGTTTGGAGTGCGCGAGATTCCGGTGTTAGGATTAGAAGAGGAGTGTGCGAGAAGCGGGGCCGCTGCCAGTTCGCAATCGATTGCTGCTCAATCTCTTGGTTGCTTTGTCTTTGGGGTGCACCGAGGTTGCTTGAGGGCACCCCCAAAGACAAAACAACCGGCCACTTGCGTGGTCGGTTGCGAACAGGCGGAGAGGACAAGAATCTCTGCTTAATTATTTCTAAGAAACAATCGTTGATTATCAGATATTTGGCTTTTGGATAAGTGCCGATTTTTAATAGCTACTGTCTATAATCTGTCTATGGACAAACCCTATTTAATCTGCTGAGAATAAACAGAATTTAACTTCTCTAGGAGGATGATTCTTGCCTCTTTTTCCTTGAGATGCTCCTCCTTTTCTTTGAGCATCATGTCACGGAAATTCAGTTGCTCACGTAGGTAAGCAACCTGGTTCCTGAGACTTGTTACGCTCATGCTTTTCAGTTCATCTTCGGCAGACAGTTCGACACCTTCTCTTATAAATAATGTGTCGATCGGTACGCCAAAGAAGTCCGCAATCTCTTCGAGCCGCTTGGCAGACGGATTCCCCCTGATAAGGGCATTAACTGATGTCTGCTTCGGATTCATGCCCAATGCCTTCAATAGATCGCCATAGGGTATTTTCTTGCTGTCTAACAGCTCTTTAATAATGCTTCCGTTGTACATTTCAAATTGGACGTTAAAATAATTCGATAAAAATCTTATTTATTTA
>CACYAW010000053.1 GCA_902772455.1 uncultured Bacteroidales bacterium | reverse complement strand
GTGAACATGGGTGGTTTCATCGCTACCAACCGCGAGGAGTGGTACGAGGGCGCCAAGCTGTTCTGCATCCCCTTCGAGGGCTTCATCACCTACGGTGGTTTGAACGGCCGTGACCTGAATGCTCTGGCAGTCGGTCTGGACGAGAACACCGAGTTTGACATGCTCGAGACCCGCATCCACCAGGTTCAGTATCTGGCTAAGAAGCTCGACGAGTATGGCATTCCTTATCAGCGTCCCGTGGGCGGTCACGCCCTGTTCATCGACGCCGACAAGGTGCTGTGCAACGTTCCCAAGGAGGAGTTCCCCGCTCAGACCCTGACCTGCGAGCTCTATCTCGAGGCTGGCATCCGCGGTTGCGAAATCGGCTACATCCTGGCCGACCGTGATCCCGTGACCCGCGAGAACCGCTTTGGCGGTCTGGACCTGCTGCGTCTGTGCATCGCCCGTCGCGTTTACACCGACAACCACATGAACGTGATTGCCGCTGCCCTGAAGAATGTATATGACCGTCGCAACGAGATCACGCGCGGTGTCGCCATCGAGTGGGAAGCTCCCCTGATGCGCCACTTCACCGTGAAGCTCAAACGACTGGGCTAATTCTACTCCATAAACCCAATACCATTAACAAGACCATTTGAAAACAAGGGCGGGGCAATCCCCGCCCTTGTTGTTTAATGACGGTTTTGGGCAGCGGTAAGAAAATTATTACTATTTTTGTAGCTCAGATGTTGAGATATGAGCACAATCGTCAGGGTCATATTATGTGTTGTTGCCGTGCTGATGGGGCTGCCTAGCGTTGCCCAGCCCACACCGCGTGAACACAGCAAATGGCTGGACCTGCCCCTGGAGCGCCTCATCGGCATGGCCGACAAGGATTTTGGCGACGGGGGCCGCAAGGACACGGCGCTGATGTGCTATACCATCGTCGCCAACCGCTACGAACAGTCGATGTCATTGGAGCAAAAACGGCATTGCAAAGACGCCAACATGAGGTTGTGGTCTATCTACTTCTATGACTTCTATGACTATCCCAAGTGCTTTGACTGCCTGACGCGTGCCCAGGAAATCGCTTCCCAGGCAGGTATCGAGGATGCCAACATTTATCTGGGTTTCGGATGCATGTACCAGACCATCTCGGAGGAATGCGGCAACTACGAGTTGGGCACCACGGCGCTGGACTACTACCGTCAGGCCCTGGCCGTGGGCCTGAGGACCCAGGACGACGAGCACACCGACATGGCGTGCACCGATGTCCTGTCGATGTCCTATGCCCAGGGCGGTCTTGACCAGACCAACAGCATGTGGAGCCGCTACCTGCAACTGCCCGAGAACAATGCGACGTGGATCCTGCGCCGCTACAACAAGATGTTTTACCAGGCCCTCAGGAATATTGAGCATCAGCAGCTCGACCAGGCCATTGCCATGTATGACAAGCAGTTACAGCTCATTGACACCACACGCTATTCCCGCCTGATCTATTTCACCCATGTCGAGAAGGCCAAGGTGCATGCCATGCAGGGCGACTACCAGCGCGCCATTGCAGCGTTGAAGCAGTCCGAGAAAATCGCTGTGGACCTGGAGATGAAGGATTGCAAGCTGGAGGTGTACGGGATGCTGGCACAGTACTATCAGCAGCTGGGCGACCGCAGCGCGCGCGAACATTACTATAACAGCTACACGATGCTCAAGGACACGCTCACCAACTACCAGCAGCTGGCCAGCGTGAGCGAGATGGAATTCCGCAGCGAGCTCAAGGACATGGAGCAGGAAATGGCCGCGATGAAGCAGCACCGCGAGGTGATGAACATCGTCACGCTCATCTCGCTGGCATTCCTGCTGGTGCTGCTGGTGATGTTGTACCTGGTGTACAAGAAAAACGGTGAGTTGACGCGTTCCAACCAGTCGCTGTACCAGAAGAACGTGGAGATGCTGCGTGCCGAGGACGAAGAGCGCCGCATGCGTCGCCAGCTTCAGGACAAGGAGCTGCATGCCGAGGAGGACAACCGCCAGCCAGCCGATGCTGTCGAAGAACCGTCTGATGCCGCCGAGGAAGACATCGATGCCGCCGTCAAGTACAAGAGCAGCCACCTGAGTGACGATGACAAGCAGCAACTGCTGGCACGCATTCTGGAGGTCATGGACACCAACGACGAGATTTTCTCGGCCGATTTCTCGTTGGAACGGCTGGCCATGCTCTCGGGCTCCAAGTACAAGTATGTGTCCCAGGTCATCAACGAGCACTACCAGCAGAACTTCAATAATTTCCTGAACTCCTATCGCATCAAAGAGGCCTGCAAGCGCATGGGCGACATCGAGCACTATGGCAACTACACCATCGAGGCCATCAGCGAGAGCGTCGGGTTCAAGTCGCGCTCGACGTTTGTCTCGTCGTTTAAGCGCATCACCGGCCTGACTCCGTCACAGTACCAGCGCATGGCCCGAAAGGGGTCTTAACGCTCCATCCACCCCACTTGTTGTACAAAATGGTGCCCGAAACTACCGTTTTCGAACGATTTTTTGTGTGAATTGCCGAAATCCGTACAATTTGCCTTATCAGTTGCCGTGGCCAAGTGGCAGGGATTTAGTATTTTTGCGATGTGTAATTCATTGTCGTCATCTCGAGGCGGCAGCAATATCAACATTAAACTTATAGGATCACATGAGAAGACCAAGAACCTTACTCGCGATGCTTGCGCTGGTGGCCTTAATGGCATCGGCAGGCGAGCAAAACACGACCTACACGGCTGCACCCAAGCCCGTCAAGCAGGTCGTGAAGACCCAGCAGAGGGCCAAGATGCTCTCAACCCAGGTGGCCGAATCCAGGAAAAAGGCACCCAGTGCCGACCAGTTCCAGGGATTGACCATGTATGTCAACCTGACCAACTCTGACAGTTGGGCTGGATATGGTATCGGTTCAGTGCCCTATGGCATCTATTCCTATACTATCGGTTCTGATAATGATTTCCAGGCTCTTGCTACCGATTTGCGCTATAATTTCATGGCCAGCGCCATGGGACGTGACCAGCTGGTGGGCGCAAGGCCCATGGAGCTGTTCGGCTCATTGAACGGTGTAGAGTATAACGGTTTGAGCCGTGCCGGCTTCAGCGAGCTCTGGTCGCAGGTGTATGAGCAGGTGGATTACAGCTATATCCCCTCGACGATGGCCTATGATGTGACCAGCGACAAGATTTACTCGATTCAGTACAACAGCGGCCTCACGGGTTTGAACATGGCCGTGTGGAATCCCGAGACCCGCCTGTTTGAAACCATCGCTCCGTGGCCCAACAATTTCCAGCCTCTTGCCATGGGATTCACTCCCCTTGGTGAGATGTACTGTGTGGGCAGTGACGGTGAGTTCTACGAGATGGACAAGGAGACGGGTTATGGTCGCTCGGTGGGTACCCTGGATGTGCAGCCCACGTTATATGTTCAGGGTATGGGTTATGAGCCCCAGAGCGGCTGCTTCTTGTGGATGGCAGTATCCCAGCAGGGTTCTGGCCTCTATGCCATTGATCCCGATGACGCCAGCGTGACGCTTGTCGAGCCCATGACCAAGAACGAGCAGGCTACCACCGTCTTCTTTGAGGGCAACCAGGCTCCCGCCATGGCTCCTGCAGCCATCAGCGACCTGGCCTTCACCTTTGACGGCAGCTCGACCGATGGTGTTATCTCGTTCACCGTTCCCACTACAGCCTACGGCGGCAGTGCGCTGAACGGCAACGTGATGATGAGTGTATGGCTTGACGGTGAGTTGATTGCCAACTATGTTTCGGTAGCTCCTGGCAGCCATCAGTCGTTTAATTGCTCGGTGAGCAACGACAACCACTATGTGTATGTGCTGCTGGAGAACGCTGGCGGTTATTCCCCCGTCAACTATGTGTATACCTTTGCAGGTTATGACACTCCGCTGCCCGTGACCAACTTGACCTTCACCGTCGAGAACGGCGTGAGCCACCTGACATGGGATGCTCCCGCTACCGGTGTCAACGGCGGTTATCTCGAGAACGTGACCTACAACGTGGTTCGCATGCCCGGCAACGTCCTGGTGGCCGAGGGCCTGAGCGCTTGTGAGTTCAGCGAGACCCTGCCCAGCAAGATGGAGCGCTACTACTACATCGTGACCCCGTTCAATGCCGACGGCAAGCAGGGTGAGGAGACTGTTTCTAACGCCATCCTTACCGGTAACGCCTTCATGCCTCCCTACTTTGATGACTTCAGCGATGCATCGACCCGCGACCTGTGGACCGTTGTCAACGCCAACAACGATGCCAGCAACTGGGGTTCGGAATATACCTGGACCTTCAACGACTATAACGTCAACTGGGGCATCTATACCGGCCCGTACAACATGGGCGAAGACCAGGATGCTGCCGACGACTACCTGATTTCGCCGGGTATCGCTGTTGAGCAGGGTATCTCCTATGCTCTGATTGTGAACATGCGCAACACTTTTGCCAACTACATGGAGCGCGTGAGCCTGATGGTTGGTACCGATCCCACCGACGTCTCCACCTTCAAGGTGCTGGATGCCGACGAGGCCTATGACGTGAACGGCACCCTCACCGACTGGGAAGCTGATTTCCAGGTCGAGGAGACAGGTACCTACTACTTTGCCGTGCATGTTTACACCCACAGGGAGGACAATGCCTCAGGTATCTTTGTTAATTCGATGGCAGTGAACAGGTTGGGTATGAACGAGGCTCCCGCCGAGGTGACTAACCTGACCATTACCCCCGATGAGGATGGCGAGATGGTTGCCGACGTGACCTTCACCGTGCCCACCACTACGCTCGATGGCAACGAACTGACCAATGACCTGACCGCCAACATCTACCGTGACGGCAGTGAGGAGCCTGTGGCACAATTCCCCGTTGAGGCAGGCAGCAATGCTTCGTGGACCGACAACACCGTTGAGGGCGTGGCCGTACACACCTACACCGTTGCCATCAGCAACGAGTTTGGCGAAGGCAAGCGCGTCAGCGCCGAGGCCTTTATCGGCGTTTACACCGCTCCCTACAGCAACGCGTTTGACACCGAGGCCGATACCCGCGACTTCATCACTGTCAACGACTCATCGGTTTACAGCACTAACGAGTACCGCTGGATATGGAGCAGTTACAACCAGAACCTGGCACTGGGTGGCTATGGCTACTTCGTGCAGCACCCTGTTGAGAATATCTGGCTCTACATGCCCGCTATCAAGCTCGAGAAGGACATGGTTTACAACTACTCCTTCAACTGGACTTACAGTAACTACAACCAGGTATGCCCGGGCTACGCAGGCATCGGCATGGCTCCCGACTCGACGGCTCAGTCCATCTATCCCGACCAGCTGCCCTTCACCAACTATGGCGAGAAGGTGCTCATCGAGAATGAGGTGATCGCCAGCGAGACCGGCAAGTACTATCCCTCGATCCTCGTGGTTGCCGATGTGGCCAGCAGCTACATCTCACCCAGCATCGACGACATCTCGATCACGCTCGTGGGTTCGGCCTTTGCTCCCTACAGTGTCGAGAACCTCGTTGTCGAGCATGACATGACCGGCCTGTTGAAGGTGAACTTTGCCTTCAACGCTCCCAGTGTTGACTATGCACAGCGTCCCGTTGAGGGTCCGTTGACGGTCTATATCTACCGCAGCGGTTCGGCCATCCCCTTGATGACCTTTGAGAATGTTGAACCCGGTCAAGCCATTGAGTGGGTTGACGAGGCGCCCTTGCACGGCAGCAACTCCTATATCATCGTGGCCGAGAACGAGTATGGCCGCGGTAAGGTGAGCGAGGCAACCGTCTTTGCCGGTGTTGATGTGCCCATGGCCGTCGAGAACTTCTGGCTTGGCGGTAATGAGGACAACCAGAAGGCTGTCCTGACGTGGGATGCTCCCGCCGAGGCTGTGAACGGTGGCGTGCTTGACGGTTCGCTCCAGTACACCATTGTCGAGTACTTCCCCGACGGTGCTACCCCCGAGGAGCAGATGGTCGTTATCGGCACCACTACCGAGACCACCTTTGTCGTTGACCGTGAGCCCACCGATGAGATGGAGATTCACTATTATGCAGTGATTCCGTCCACCAGTGCTGGCATTGGCCAGGCTGTTCTCGACGACATCGTCCTGGGTAAGCTGAAAGATGCACCCTTCACCGAGTCGTTTGCTGATGGCTATGTATGGAGTACCGGTTGGGTTGCCGATGCCGACGTGGCCAACTATGGCACCGTTTGGTACATCTTGGCCGATGGTGACGATATGACCTCGCAGGATGGTGATAACGGTTTCGCCCTGTGCTACAACGGTAACTATTACAACAGCTATCACTGGAGTGACCTGATCACTCCCAAGGTGAAGGTGGATCCCACACAGCAGTACACGCTGTCGTTCTATGTTTACATGGGCGCAGCCTCCAGTGCTACCGTGATGCCCACCCTGGTGGTATCGCAGAGCATCGACGACGCTCCCTATGAGGAGTTGACGACGATTGACGTGACCGAGGGCGATGGCGAGTGGGTACTCGTTGAGCTCCCGCTCACTGGTGCCGAGTTAGGCCACTTTGTCAAGGTTTGCTTCCGTGGCAACATGAGCGTATCGAGTGAGCGCATCTGGCTGGACAACATCTGCATCTCCAGTGTGGACAAGCCCAGCAGCGGCGTCAACGAGTTGGCTGTTCCCCAGCAGGTTACTGCTATCAAGGGCGGCATCAGCGTTGAAGGCTTTGAGGGCCAGCAGGTACGCGTTTACACCATCGACGGCCGTCAGGCAGGCGCCTTCATTGCCAATGGCAACGGCACCTTGTCAGTAGCTCCCGGCATCTATATCGTGACCGTGGGCAAGCAATCCTTCAAGGTTAGCGTCAGGTAATTAGCAACCTGTCACCCTAAACAACAAGTGGGCTGGGAACTCAATCCCCGGCCCACTCGTTTATTCACCCGCCATGGTTAAACACGAATATCCACCAATGTCCATGAATGACCAAAAATAATTTTTTATGACCATTCGTGGGGTTTTATGAACATTCATGTTATTCACTCTGTCAAAGAGACTTATTTTATATAAAAACAACTCTCACAACTGTAACAACAATCTAATAATTAAGTTGTTCAAGTTGTGAGAGTTGTCTTTAATGACTGTTACAATCCGGATGGTTTTGTATTTGTTGTATTTCTTGTTTTCCCTTTTGAACAGTTGTCGTGAGGTGTGTTTACTTCACGAGGATCTTCTTACCGTTGTGGATGTAGATGCTGCCAGCGGCGGGAGCGTTGACGGGCTGACCCATCAGGTTGTAGTACATGCCGTCGGCCTGCTGGGCTGCATTGATCTCCTCAACAGCCGATGCCTCATCGCTGTGTGCGGGCATGAAGATAACCAGACCCTTGCTGGGATCATCGACCTGGTGGAAGATGACCTCCTCGATGTTCTCCTCGGTCTGCTCGGCTACGTTCCAGGTGTTGCCCTGTGCCCAGATGGTGGCTGTGCCGTTGTTGAACAGGTCATAGAGCACGCCGCCGTTGCCGTTGTTGACGAAGGTGTTGTTGCCAGGGTTGTAGTCCTCGGCCTCGGGATCCTCGACCTTGCCCAGGTTGATGTTGGGAGCGCCAGAGGGCACGGTGATGCCCCACAGGCCGCCTTCCATCCAGTTGCCTTCCATGTAAACGTTGGCGCTACTGCTGCTGTCGTAGATGCTGACGCAGCTACCGCCGTTGTTGGGGTTGGTCTCGTAGCAGTTGTCGATCATCACATTGTTCTTGATGATGGCGTCCATCGAGCCGATGGTGGTGATGCCGTAGCGGTTGTCGGCGATGTAGTTGTTCTCGATATAGACCTTGCCAGTGTGGCCCATACCCATCATGTTGCTCACGCCGATGCCGCCTGACATGGTGAACTGGCCGCCAATAACATCGTTGTCGGTGATGTAAACATCATAGTCGCCGGCGCAGGTCAGGTTGATCTGGGGCTTGTTGCGGTTGCTGGTGGTGTTGTGCCAGAACAGGCAGTTGCGGATGATGATGCCCACGGGATTGGAGGCACCGTTGCCAATGGCGTTGACGGTGTTCTCAATGAAGTAGCAGTTCTCCACGATGTTGCCGCCGCATGAGGCGTTGAACGACAGGGCGCCCGAGCTGGATGACTTGCCGTTGTGCAGCGTGAAGGTGCAGTTGTCGGCATGCAGGCTGCTGTTCAGGCCGCCAAATACCACGCCCACATACTCAAAAGTGACGTTCTTCAAATTGGCATTGCCATTGTCGCTCAGCATCCAGAAACCCTTGGGGTTGCTGCCCTCGGCGTCGCGGGTAACCACGGCCGTGTCGGCGGGAGCGAAGTCAGCATCGCCATTGACGGTGATCTGAACACCGTTGGCCATCTTGATGAGGTCGTTGTTCTGCAGTTGCAGCACGTCGCCCTCGGCGATGGTGAAGTTGGCGTTTACCAGATAGGAGCCGTCGTCCTGCAGGGTGACGCCAGTGCCCTCGATCTGGCTCAGAGCGTTAAAGGTGTACACGTTGCCGGTGCCGTCGGTAACGAAGTCATCGGCCATTGCTCCAACTGCTACGGCAGCCATGAGCAGGAAAGAGTAAATTTTCTTCATAAATTTGTAGTTTATTGATTATTAGACAATTGGGAATAACCGCCAATGGGGTCGCCCAACAAGAAAGCGCAAAAATAGTCATTTTTATGAACAATGGCTGCAGTTCATTCCTGTTTTTTCAATCAACACTATCAAAATCGGCCTCATGACCAGGATTATTATCGGCCAAAAGGTTATTGTGCAATCGAAATCATCCCTGTTGCCTAAAAATCATAGTCCTAAAATATAGATTATTTACGTTTTTTGTTATAACTTTGTAACCGAATTTATATCAACCAACTAAACACTTGATGTTTCATGGATTATTCCTTTGTTGACTTTCTTGCTTTGATAGGTGCGGTGTGCCTCTTCCTCTATGGTATGAAAATCATGAGTGAAGGTTTGCAGAAGACCGCTGGTAGTCGCTTGCGTTCCATCCTGGCCTGGATGACCAAGAACCGTTTCCTTGCCGTTATCACGGGTATTGTCATCACTGCGCTGATTCAAAGCTCCTCGGCCTCGGTGTCGATGGTTGTCAGCTTTGTCAACGCAGGCCTGATGCCACTTGAACAGTCGCTGGCGGTGAGCTTTGGTGCCGCGCTGGGTACGACGTTCACCGAGTGGATTATCGCCATCTTTGGCTTCAAGGTCAAGATGTCGGCGTTCCTGCTGCCCTTGCTGGCTTTTGCCGTGCCGATGCTGTTCATCAAGCGGAACAACTACAAGAACATCGGTGAGTTGCTCATCGGTTTCGCCTTCTTGTTCATGGGCCTGGATGCCATCAGCGCTAATGTGCCCGACCTGTCCAAGTCGCCCGAGGTGTTTGCCTCGTTGCAGCAGTACACGTCAATGGGTTTCCTGTCCATCCTGTTCTTCACGCTTGTTGGTTGGATTGTGACCATGGTCATCCAGTCGAGTGCCGCCACGTTTGCCATCGTGCTGATTATGGCCGCCAAGGGTTGGATTTCGTTTGACATTGCCTGTGCCATGGTGCTGGGTGCCAGCATCGGTACCAGCATCACGCCGCTGCTGGCGTCACTGGGCGGTAATGCCGAGGCCAAAAAGGCCGCATTGGGCCACGCCCTGTTCAACCTGTTTGGCGCAGTGTGGGTGCTGATCATCTTCCAGCCGTTTGTGTCAATGGTGACCTGGGTGGTGAGAGACCTTTTCAGCCTGGGCGACCCCTTGGCACTGTATAACAGTGTGAAGGCCGGTGCCAGCGTCGAGGGCAATGCACTGATGCAGGAACAGGTGGCGATGTCTATCGGCATGACCATGTTCCACACCATCTTTAAGATTTGCAACCTGCTGATTATGATTTGGTTCACCAAGTTGTATGTCAAGCTGCTCAATGTGCTCATCAAGAGCAAGAAGAAAGAGGACGAGGAATTCCAGCTCAAGTATATCCAGGGCGGTCTCATGAGTGCCAGCGAGTTGAACATCGATCAGGCTCAGCGAGAGATTGTCGTGTTTGCCGGACGTGTTGAGCGCATGCTGGGCATGGTCAAGGAACTGGTACACACCAAGACCGGCACGCCCGAGTTCAACAAGATTTTGTCGCGTATCCAGAAATATGAGGACATTACCGACCGCATGGAGTTTGAAATCGGCAGCTACTTGAACAAGGTGCTGGACGGCCGCCTGAGCAGCCAGGCCAAGGCACGTGTGGCCAGCCTGCTAAGCATCATCAGCGAGCTGGAGAGCATCGGCGACAGCTGCAACAACATCGCCAAGGCCCTTGTGCGCAAGGAGGAGGCCGACGCCCACTTCAACGAGTACAACTATGCCAACATTGATGAAATGTTGCGCCTGGTAAGCGAGGCGATGACTAACATGTATGCCGTGCTCAGCGACATCGACAACGTGACGGCCGAGGACTTGATGCGCAGCTACAACAAGGAGCGCGAAATCAACAACTTCCGCAACGCCTGCCGCACCGAGAACATCGAGAACGTCAACCAGAAGAAGTATCCCTACAAGGCCGGTATCTTCTACATGGACATCGTGTGCGAGGCCGAGAAACTGGGCGACTTCATCGTCAACGTCATCGACAGCATGGAGGACATCATGCGCCGCAGCTCATCGGTGACCAGCGGACTGCCCATCGGCGAGCTGAACCCCGAAAAGACCGCCATGGGAGGAAAATAATCCCTCCTTGTGCTCACGTCTCAATCAAACAAACAACTGAATATTCTGAGTGGTCTGATGATCAGACATTTCAGAGTATTCAGTTGTTTTTTAACACAAGAAACACAAACCTTTGCCGCCACGAAAAGAGACACACAATCCGGATGGCTTGTATATCTTGTTTTTAAATGATATTATTTGTTGTTCTGTAGCAGGCTGTCGGTGAGATCCGTCACGTCTGTGATGTTGATGGCGCCATCACCGTCCACATCGGCATTGGTCGTGTTAATCTGGATGGAATTGTTGCCTAACAGATAGTCAATGAGGTCGGTCACGTCCTCGATGTTGACTTTGCCGTCATTGTTGACATCCCCGTTGATGCCCACCAGACTGGGATCGGGCACAAAATTGATGGCCATATCTTGATAGCTATTGAACTGCAAACCTCGCACGTCGAGCAAAGCGATGTCAAAATAGCCATCGTAGTTGCCATACCATCCCCAGTTGACGTGAACCAGTCCCTGTTCATTGTATCCGTCGATGAGAAATGAGTGGCCAGCTGCCATCAGACCCACCGACGGGTCGAATTTCACATAGACGCCCTGATAGTACAGGGGGCGACCATGGCTCAACTCGTTATACACCATATCCATCCATTCGGGCTCGCTGTAGTCGCTGCGCACGACGATGGAGGCATCCTTGCTGTAGCCGAAGTAGTTCTGTGCACCTGCCAGGCCGGAATGGTTGCTTGACCCCGACTCGTTGGTGGCGTAGTCCATCCCGCTGATCAGTCCGCAGACGTAGGATAGCAGGGCCACTGCGCGTCCCTGGGCCTCGGTATACTGGCCCTCGGGATAGGTGTCCAGCATGTTGTCCCAGTCAAAGGTGGCGTCAAAGCTGGCGCTGGCATTCTTGTCGCCAATCATGAAATCTGCTGTGCCCGCGGCATGAGCTGGAAAGCGGTAATAGCGGGTCAGTTGGGCCAGAGCGGTTGCGACACAACCCACACAGCAGTGGACGACATCGGGCGTGTAATCGTCACAAATCTCGCCATAGCCTGTCGGGCACCAGTAACTGTAAGGCGCATCCTGACCCCATTGGGATGTAATCAGGGCGTCCACTTTGGTGGGATATTTGGCCGGGTCGGGCAGGGTGGTCGTGAAGGCCGCATCCCTGTTCGTGAGGATGCGTGACACCTGCTCGATACTGTTACAGAACCACTCGAAACCAGGATTGGCCTGCGCCGTACCTGATGCTTGGCCATCACCCACAGCCAGTACTGCCGGCAGACGGTCATCGGCAGCGATCAAGGCAAAGGCACCTTGGCGGGTTTGATAGAGGGTGTAGGCGCTGGTTACTCGAGCCTCGCTAAGCGGCGAGGAGGCATTGAAACGATGGCCGTTGCCAGTCATGGTCATTAGGGCTTGTCTAGCCGATTGCAACATGACTTGTTTGTCGCGTGGTGCGCTCCATGCGGGTGCGCTCAACAAGAACAAAGCCACCAAAAGCATGAGGTGTTTTGAATAATGATTAAACATGTTCGAAAAAATTGATGGTGTTAATAATTAAATGGTTACGAATAACAAAGATAGTGCCCTTAGTTTGATATTTGCAAATAAAAATTCAAATATTTACTATTAAAAAACGTTATCATGGTGATGATCCACCACGTGGCACATCGCTGGCACAAATAACTCAACGATAAATAAACAACATACTTATAATAACAACAATAAATACAATAAATACAAACTACTGGAAATCAATAATTTGTGCTTATTGTATTCATTGTCTTCCTTTTAAAGGAAATAGTTGTTTAAGTTGATTGAGTTGTTTTTAAACCCCCACAAATCCGGATGGCTTTGTATTCTATTGTATTTATTGTCTTCCTTTTCTGAGTTGTTGTCAAGGTTCGGCCTTGAAGTCGCTCAGCGTGATTCCGCCTTTCTCGTCCAGTGTGACGGTGGCGCTGATGGTGGGCATGTCGTCGTAGTGCAGAATCTTGCCGACCACAAAGTTCACGCCAGGGGTGACCTGAACCGTCAGCGGTCCCTCGATGCCGTAAGCAATCTGCTCGCCGATGTAGATGGCATCGTCCATAAAGCCGCCCATATCCTCCATCGTGTTGGTGGCCTTGGCCAGTTCCTTGCCTTCGGCATAGAAAGTAATTTCCTGTCCGCTGATGCTGTAGGTCAACGCTTTGCACAGGGCCTGTTGCATGTCGTAAGGATTGATTGAGGTCACGATGCTGGCATAGCCGTCGTCACCAAAGCGCAGCAGGTAAGGACGTTCCACATTCACGCCAGTGCCTTCCATGTCGCTGCCCAGTATCCACAGGTCGCCTGTGGCGGCATCATAGCGTGCTCGAGGCATGCGACCATGTCGCAGCTGTGGCAGGGCGGTCTGCACGTCACCCTTGGCCACCACCATGCCGAAGCCCTCGCTCGACACCGTGTCGCCGCAGTTGAGCAGGCTATAAACGCTCACACCCGTCGTCTTGTCCTCCATCAGTGTCTCGTAGCACTCATCGATGTTGACATGTTTCATCAAGTCCACCACCGCCTGGGGCGCATCGCCCGTTTCAACGGCATTTTCCATTGTTCCCTTCACGGGTCGCTGGGCGTTGCCCTTGCAGCCCGTCATCGCGCCGCACTGTGCAACCACGGCGGCAACCATCAACCATTGCTTCATCTGTTTCATCGTCATAGTTCAGTTTATTGATGTCAGTGATTATTTACTCGTGGCAAAGGTAGTGCAAGCCGAGGGGAGAACAAAGAGAATTCATTCTTTTTTTATCCCAAGGCACCGCCTACCTTCGCCACCAAGCAATAGTAGTGTTGACTTATAAGAATCCACCCTAATCCCGTAAATGTGCGTCTTTTCAGGATTGTAATCCAAAAAAGTCAATATTTTTCGGGATTATAATCCTAAAAAGTTGCAAAATCCATAATAATCATCTACCTTTGCTGGAAAAATTATCAAAGATATGTTTTATAGGGATTTATTACCAATCATCAAGGAGAAATGTTTCCGTCAAAAAGCCATTTTGATTTTAGGGGCACGTCAGGTCGGAAAAACAACCTTGCTCAAGGAATTCATTCAAGGAAAGGCTGATGAGGTGCTTTTTCTCAATTGCGATGACCCGACGATAGTGTCATTGCTGACCAATCGCAATCTCAAACAGTTGCAGTTGTTGGTTGGGGCGGCTAGAATCATTGTAATTGATGAGGCACAAAAAGTTGATAATATCGGCTTGACACTTAAGATGATGGTAGATAATTTCCCTGATGTGCAGGTGATTGCTACAGGGTCATCGGCCTTTGAATTACGCAATAGATTGAATGAGCCACTGACCGGGCGCAAATATGAATACCAGTTGTTCCCTATATCCACAAGCGAGATATACAAGACAGGTAGTTATCTTGATGTTGTGCGGTTGCTGGAGCCAAGACTCATTTATGGCTCTTATCCCGACATCCTCACTCATACTGCCGAAGCGCACGAATTGCTAAATTCTTTAGCAGATAGTTATCTCTATAAGGATGTACTTGCAACAGAGAATCTGCGCAAGCCAGACTTGTTAGATAAATTGCTGAGGGCTCTGGCATTTCAAGTTGGTTCTGAAGTATCCTATAACGAGCTATCGCAGATTATAGGCAGTGATGCCAAGACGGTCGAGCGTTATATCGAGCTCTTGGAAAAGTGTTTCATTATTTTCCGTCTCAATGGCTTGAGTCGCAACTTGAGAAATGAATTGAAAAAAGCGAAGAAAATATACTTCTACGATAATGGTGTGCGCAATGCAGTGATTCAGCAGTTTGCTCCGCTTGAAATGCGCAATGACGTCGGTGCATTGTGGGAAAACTTCTTTATTGCTGAGCGCATTAAGTATAACCACTATAGGCAGCACTACTGCAATGTTTATTTCTGGCGTACTAAGGCTCAGCAGGAAATCGATTATATTGAAGAGGCCGATGGTCAATTCACCGTTTTTGAGATGAAATGGAATCCCAAGAAAGCCAAATCAACCATTCCGTCAAGTTTCTTGAAAGCATACCCCGTTGCCGAGTCCGTGATTATTACTCCAGAGAACTATTTAGACTACTTGATGTAGAAATCTCCATAAAAAAACCTGCGGTTATAATCGCAGGAAGAAGCTATAAGACCGCGACTATAACCGCGTGGAAGCAGGTTTTCTGTTGTGAAGAGGACTTGCCGATTGGCTAAATGGTTATCGGCATCTGGTAATCAGCCCCGCAAGGGGGCGACCAGATTATAGGCAGGGGTGTAGCGAGGCGAAGCCGAGCGCAACCCCCTGCAATAGAACACGTCTATTCAAGCCCCATCGGGGCGGCAGCAAGTCGTTGATTTTTACCGAACACTAGTAGTTAATTGTCTTTCTTCTTGGCGTCGAGGTGGTAGGTGAACGAGATGCCGATGTAGTGGTGCAGTGTGTCTTGCCACTCGTTGGTCTGCTGATAGGCAGTCTGGCTGCTCCAGCGCCAGTCATCCTGGTTGAGGATGTCATCGGCAAAGAGCCTGACGTTGCCCTTGTTCTTCAGGATTTTCCAAGTGATGGAAGCATCCCAAAGCAGGCGGTTACGGTTCATTCCGCTGGAGGCATAGCCGCGCCGCATATACTCGGTAAGTCCTGTGGTGAACACAAAATTGCGGTAGTTGGCCTCAAACTCCATGCCGTAGTTGTTGTCCCTCAGTGTGGTGTTCTGGCTTGCTGACTGCGAGAAACGCAAGCGGTCGGCATTGAGTTCGGCAAACACTGAGGCTTTAATCCAGTTATGGTCAAACGACACGGTCAATTTGTCCTTGGGGTGAACGCTCGATTGACGGTTCAGGATGCGCTCCTCATGGGCGGGCAGCATGGTCAAGTAACCATAGTTCCGTCCGCCCATGACCTTGAGGTCGTTCTGCAAGCGGAAGTAGTTGCCTAAGCCATGGTCATAGTTGAGATTCACTTCCCACGTGCGGCTGCCAGGCACCGATTCGGGACGACTGGTATAGACGTTGGTCACCGGGTCATAACTGAGCGCCGTGACGTTGCTATAATCTGACGTGGCGTACTTGGCATTGAAGCCGATAGACAGTTGGCGGTTGGGCAGCACTGCCTTGTATGCCACCTGAAACTCGTTTGTGTGGCTGTCCTTCAGATAAGGATTGCCCTCGGTGATGAACAAGGGGTCGCTCAAGTCACGGTAGCCGATGGTCTGGAGCAGTTCGGGACGCATGGTCTTGTAACTGTAATTCAACTCCAAGTTCATGCCGCTGTTCATTTTCCATGAGAGCCTGAACGAGGGCTCAATCTTGAAACTGTTCCTGACGGCTGTCGTGTCAAGCAAGGCACGACGGTAGTCTTGATGCTCGCGGTTCCAATTCAAGACCGCACTGGGCAGCAGCTGCACAGGACCCAGATTGAACGTAGTGCCTGCGGTAATAGTGTGGCCCGTGCTGTGGTAGCTGTTGCTGAACGTGTTTGCGG
>CACYAW010000052.1 GCA_902772455.1 uncultured Bacteroidales bacterium | reverse complement strand
CAAAATGAGAAAGGAAGATAAAACCTTATTGATCGACAAGATCAAAGAGACTCTTGACCAGTACAGTGTCGTTTATCTGGCTAACACCACTTCGCTGAATGCCGAGAAGACCGTGGACTTGCGCCGCGCTGCTTTCAAGGCTGGTATCAAGATGATGGTGGTCAAGAACACCCTGTTGAAGAAGGCCATGGATGCTTGTGACATCGACTACAGTGGCCTCTATGACTCCCTGGCTGGCCCCACTACCCTGTTGCTCAGCGACACCGGTAACGCGCCTGCTAAACTCATCAAGGAATTCCGCGGTAAGAAGGAGACCATCCCCGCTTTCAAGGCTGCTTATGTCGAGGAGACCGTCTATGTAGGCGAGCAGAACCTCGATACTCTCGTGGCTATCAAGAGCAAGAACGAGCTCATTGCCGATGTTGTTGCATTGCTGCAATCGCCGGCCAAGAGTGTCATCAGCGCTCTCCAGTCGGGTGGCAATAAGCTCCACGGAGTCCTGGAAACCTTATCCAAAAAAGAAAATTAAACAAAAACAAAAACAACAACCAATTTTAAATCCATACTATTATGGCAGATTTGAAAGCTTTTGCAGAACAGTTAGTGAACCTTACCGTTAAGGAAGTTAACGAACTCGCTCAGATTTTGAAAGACGAATATGGCATCGAGCCCGCTGCTGCAGCTGTTGCAGTTGCTGCTGGTCCCGCTGCTGGTGCAGCCGCCGAGGTTGAGGAGAAGACTTCGTTCGACGTTGTCCTCAAGGCAGCCGGTGGTCAGAAGCTCCAGGTGATCAAGAAGGTGAAAGAGCTCCTGAGCCTTGGCCTGAAGGAGGCTAAGGACATGGTTGACGGTGCTCCCTCAACCATCAAGGAAGGTGCTACCAAGGACGAGGCCGACGCTCTCAAAGCAGAGCTCGAGGGTCTTGGCGCTGAGGTTGAACTGAAATAATAGCACCCCCCTAACGGGTGTTTGGGTTAAGAATCACCACCGATAGTGGGTTCTTAACCTTTTTGTGTCAATTTTGACCAGTACATCATGATTCATCGGAGTTGTCCCGGACAATGGGCTCTCCATCGTCTGGGACAACATTGCCGATGAGTTTGACAATCAGGCTTTTGAGTACTTGATCTCACCTGAAATAAAGCGGTGGAAAACCGACGATTATTCTGCTTTCACACTATCTCACATTTGACTTCACACTAACTTTTCTTTGTCAATGTCAGTTTCAAAAAAAGAACGAGTCAATTTCGCGCGAGTTAGAAATCCTTATCCCTATCCCGATTTCCTCGACGTGCAGTTACAGTCATTCCGCGATTTCCTGCAGCTGGATACACCGACTGAAAAAAGAAAAAACGAGGGACTCTATAAAGTTTTTGCCGAGAATTTCCCCATCGAGGACACCCGCAACAACTTTAAACTCGAATTCCTTGACTACTATATCGACCCGCCTCGTTACACTATCGACGAGTGTCTGGATATCGGCTTGACTTACAGTGTGCCGCTCAAGGCCAAGCTCAAGCTGTACTGCACTGACCCTGATCATAATTTCCCGACCGAAATCCAGGACGTTTACCTGGGTTCGATACCCTATATGACGGATAAGGGCACCTTTGTCATCAATGGTGCTGAGCGCGTTGTCGTGTCACAGCTGCACCGTTCGCCGGGCGTCTTCTTCGGACAGAGCCTGCACGCTAACGGTACCAAGCTGTACTCGGCCCGCATTATTCCTTTCCGTGGATCGTGGATTGAGTTCGCTACGGACATCAACAACGTGATGTATGCCTACATCGACCGCAAGAAGAAATTACCGGTGACCACCCTGTTGCGTGCCATCGGACTGGAAACCGACAACGACATCATTCAGGAGTTTGGCCTGGCCGAGGAAATTAAGGTCAACAAGACCAACCTGAAGAAGGCCGTGGGCCGCAAGCTCGCTGCGCGCGTGCTGCGCTCATGGAGTGAGGACTTTGTGGACGAGGATACCGGCGAGGTTGTAAGCATCGAGCGTAACGATGTCATCATCGACCGTGACACCGAATTGCAGGAAGAGAACATTACCGAGGTGCTCGAGTCTGGCGTGGCCACTATCCTGGTTCATCGCGAGGATGTCAATACCAGTGATTATCAGATCATTTTCAACACCCTCAACAAGGATACCTGTAACAGTGGCAAGGAGGCGGTGAACTTCATCTACCGCCAGCTGCGCAACGCCGAGCCGCCCGATGACAACAGCGCGCGTGAGGTGATCACCAACCTGTTCTTCAGTGAAAAGCGCTATGACCTGGGCGAGGTGGGACGTTTCCGCATCAACGCCAAGTTGGGTCTCACAACCGACCCCGACAAGCGCGTCTTGACCCGTGAGGACATTATCGAGATCATCAAGTATCTCATCGGCTTGATTAACAGCAAGCAGGATGTGGATGATATCGACCACCTGAGCAACCGTCGTGTGCGCACCGTCGGTGAGCAGTTGTATAACCAGTTCGGCGTAGGTTTGGCCCGCATGGCCCGTACCATCCGCGAGCGCATGAACGTGCGTGACACCGAGCAGTTCGCTCCCATCGACCTGATCAATGCCAAGACGATTTCGAGCGTGATCAATACCTTCTTTGGTACCAACGCCCTGTCGCAGTTCATGGATCAGACCAACCCGCTGGCCGAGATTACCCACAAGCGCCGTATGAGCGCCCTGGGTCCTGGCGGTCTGTCGCGTGAGCGTGCCGGCTTCGAGGTGCGTGACGTTCACTACACCCACTATGGCCGTTTGTGCCCCATCGAGACTCCTGAAGGCCCCAACATCGGTCTGATCTCGTCGTTGTGCGTGTATGCCAAGATCAACAATCTGGGATTCATCGAGACTCCTTACCGCAAGGTAGAGGACAGCAAGGTGGACCTCGATAACGACAATATCATCTACCTCACTGCCGAGGACGAGGAGGACAAGATCATCGCTCAGGGTAATGCACCCTTGAACGAGGACGGAACCTTTGTGCGTGACCGTGTAAAGGCCCGCAAGAACGCTGACTTCCCCGTTGTCGCTCCCGATGAGGTTGAGCTCATGGATGTGTCGCCGCAACAGATCGCTTCGATCGCTGCCGCGCTCATCCCGTTCCTGGAGCATGATGACGCTAACCGCGCTCTGATGGGTGCGAACATGATGCGTCAGGCTGTGCCTCTGTTGCGCAGCGAGGCTCCCATCGTGGGTACCGGTATCGAGCAGCGCATGGCTTATGACAGCCGCACGCAGCTGCAGGCCGAGGGCGATGGTGTTGTCGAGTTTGTTGACGCCAGCATGATCCGTATCAAGTATGACCGCACCGAGGACGAGGAGTTTGTATCGTTTGACAGCGCTGTCAAGGATTACAAGTTGCCCAAGTTCCGCAAGACCAACCAGAGCACCACGATTGACCTGCGTCCCATCTGCGAGGTGGGTGACCGTGTTGTGAAGGGACAGATCCTTACCGAGGGCTACTCCACCCAGAATGGTGAGTTGGCCCTGGGCCGCAACCTCAAGGTGGCTTACATGCCCTGGAAGGGTTACAACTATGAGGACGCTATCGTGATCAACGAGCGCCTGGTGCGTGAAGACATCCTCACCAGTGTCCACGTGGACGAGTACACCCTCGAGGTGCGCGAGACCAAGCGTGGTATGGAGGAGTTGACCAATGATATCCCCAACGTGAGCGAGGACGCTACTAAGGACCTCGACGAGCGCGGCATTATCCGCATCGGTGCCCACGTCATCCCCGGCGATATCCTCATCGGTAAGATTACCCCTAAGGGTGAGAGCGATCCCACCCCCGAGGAGAAACTCTTGCGCGCCATCTTTGGCGACAAGGCTGGCGACGTGAAGGATGCTTCATTGAAGGCCAATCCGTCGCTCAAGGGTGTTGTCATCGGTACCCGCCTGTTTGCCCGTGCCGTCAAGAAACGCACCCGCGGTGTGGATCCCGAGATTGAGGCACTTGACAACGAGTACAAAGCACGCCAGGAAGAGCTGCGCGGCATCCTCATCGAGAAGCTCAACACCCTGACCGAGGGTCGCATCTCACAGGGCGTGAAGAACTACATGGACGAGGAAATCGTGCCCAAGGGTGAGAAGTTCACCCGTGAACTCATCATGGGTATCGAGAACTTCGACAGCATCAACCTGAGCCGCTGGACTGCCGACAGCCGCCGCAACGAGCTCATCCGTTCCGTCGTGATGAACTACCTGCACAAGAGCAAGGCCTTTGAGGCCGAACTCAAGCGCAAGAAGCTTGACATCAGCATCGGTGACGAGCTGCCCTCAGGCATCATGCAGCTGGCTAAGGTCTATATCGCCAAGAAGCGTAAAATCAGCGTCGGTGATAAGATGGCAGGTCGCCATGGTAACAAGGGTATCGTCTCGCGCGTTGTGCGCCAGGAGGATATGCCCTTCCTTGCCGACGGCACCCCCGTTGATCTCGTGCTGAACCCGCTGGGTGTGCCCTCGCGTATGAACTTGGGACAGATCTTTGAGGCTGTCCTCGGTTGGGCTGGCCGTGAGCTTAACGTCAAGTTCGCTACCCCCATCTTTGACGGTTGCAGCCTTAATGACTTGAACGAGTGGACCGACAAGGCTGGTCTGCCGCGTGCCGGCACGACGCAGCTCTATGACGGTGCTACCGGCGAGCCCTTCGACCAGAAAGCCACTGTCGGCGTGACCTACTTCCTCAAGCTCGGTCATATGGTCGAGGACAAGATGCATGCCCGTTCGATTGGCCCGTACAGCCTCATCACCCAGCAGCCCCTCGGCGGTAAAGCCCAGTTTGGTGGCCAGCGCTTTGGTGAGATGGAGGTTTGGGCACTGGAAGCCTTCGGCGCCAGCCATGTGCTTCAGGAGATCCTCACTGTCAAGAGTGACGACGTTGTGGGCCGCAGCAAGGCCTATGAGGCTATTGTCAAGGGTGACTCCATGCCCACTCCGGGTATCCCCGAGTCGCTCAACGTGCTGTTGCACGAGTTGCGTGGACTGTGTCTGAATGTGAAACTCGATTAATTTACCGCTTACTACTATGGCTTTCAAGAAAGATACAAAGATAAAGAACAACTTCACCAAGATTTCAATCAGTCTGGCATCGCCCGACGAAATCCTGGAGAACTCGCATGGTGAGGTCCTCAAGCCTGAGACCATCAACTACCGTACCTATAAGCCCGAGCGTGACGGACTGTTCTGTGAACGCATCTTTGGCCCTGTCAAGGACTATGAGTGCCATTGCGGCAAGTACAAGCGCATCCGCTATAAGGGTATCGTCTGCGACCATTGTGGTGTCGAGGTCACCGAGAAAAAGGTGCGCCGCGAGCGTAGCGGTCACATCGAGCTCGTCGTTCCCGTGGCTCACATCTGGTACTTCCGTTCGTTGCCCAACAAGATCGGTTATCTGCTGGGTATTCCCACCAAGAAGCTCGACATGATCATCTATTACGAGCGTTATGTCGTTATCAATCCTGCTGGGGTCAAGTACGACAACGGTACCGAGACCAAGGAGCTGCAGAAGTATGACCTCCTCACCGAGGACGAGTACGTGGCTATCCTTGAGAAGCTTCCCAAGGACAACCAGGCTCTGGAGAATGACAATCCCGACAAGTTCATCGCCAAGATGGGCGCCGAGGCCATCTATGACCTCCTCGCCGAGCTTGACCTGGATTCACTCGCCAACACGTTGCGTGACCGTGCCTACAAGGAGAACTCGCAACAGCGCAAGACCGAGGCCCTCAAGCGCCTCCAGGTGGTGGAATCGTTCCGCTCCAGCAAGGGTGTGAACCGTCCCGAGTGGATGATCCTCAAGGTCATCCCCGTGATTCCGCCCGAGTTGCGTCCCCTTATCCCGCTGGATGGTGGCCGCTTTGCCACCAGCGACGTGAACGACCTGTATCGTCGCGTCATCATCCGCAACACCCGTCTGAAACGACTCATCGAGATCAAGGCTCCCGAGGTCATCATGCGCAACGAGAAGCGTATGCTGCAGGAGGCCGTGGATTCATTGCTCGACAACTCGCGCAAGTCCAGCGCTGTCAAGAGCGATGCCAACCGTCCCCTCAAGTCGTTGAGCGACAGCCTCAAGGGTAAGCAGGGCCGCTTCCGTCAGAACCTGCTCGGTAAACGTGTGGACTATTCAGCCCGCTCGGTTATCGTTGTCGGTCCTGAGCTGAAGATGGGCGAGTGCGGTATTCCCAAGGACATGGCAGCCGAGCTGTACAAGCCCTTTGTGATCCGCAAACTCATCGAGCGCGGTATCGTCAAGACGGTCAAGAGTGCCAAGAAGATTGTGGACCGCAAGGAACCCGTCGTTTGGGACATTCTCGAGAACGTGATGAAGGGTCATCCCGTGCTCCTGAACCGTGCACCGACACTGCACCGCCTGGGTATCCAGGCCTTCCAGCCCAAGCTCATCGAGGGTAAGGCCATCCAGCTGCACCCCCTGGCTTGTACCGCATTCAACGCCGACTTCGACGGTGACCAGATGGCAGTCCATCTGCCTCTGGGCAACGAGGCTGTTGTCGAGGCTCAGATGCTGATGCTCGAGCCCCACAACATCCTTAACCCCGCCAACGGTGACCCCGTTACCGTTCCTTCACAGGATATGGTACTCGGTCTCTATTATATCACCAAGCTGCGCAAGGGCGACAAGGGCGAAGGCCTCAAGTTCTACGGCCCCGAGGAGGCTCTGGTAGCCTATAACGAGGGCAAGGTGGCCATGCACGCCATCATCAGCGTCGTTGTTGACGTGGTGAACGAGAATGGCGAGCACGAGCAGAAGCTTGTTGAGGAGACTTCGGTTGGCCGCATCATCTTCAACGAGACGGTGCCCACCGAGATTGGCTACGTCAACGAGCTCATCTCCAAGAAGTCGCTTCGCAACATCATCACCCGTGTGATCCGCAGCTGCGGTGTTCCCCGTTCGGCCAAGTTCCTGGACGATGTGAAGAACATGGGTTACTACATGGCATTCAAGGGTGGTCTGTCGTTCAACCTGAATGACGTGCTCATCCCTGACCGTAAGGCCGAAATTATCGCCGAGGGTGATGCCCGTGCCGACCAGATCAAGATGGACTATGACATGGGTGCTATAACCGACAACGAGCGTTACAACCAGGTTATCGATATCTGGACCAACGTCAATACCGAGCTCACCAACGAGTTGATGAAGCAGATTACTGCCGACAAGCAGGGCTTCAACTCGGTATTCATGATGCTGGATTCGGGTGCCCGTGGTTCAAAGGACCAGATTCGTCAGCTCTCTGGTATGCGTGGTCTGATGGCCAAGCCCCAGAAGTCTGGTGTTGAGGGTGGTCACCAGATCATCGAGAACCCGATTTTGGCGAACTTCAAGGAGGGTCTGTCAGTGCTCGAGTACTTCATCTCGACTCACGGTGCCCGTAAGGGTCTTGCCGATACCGCATTGAAGACCGCCGACGCCGGTTATTTGACCCGTCGTCTAGTGGACGTCGCTCACGACGTGATCATCAACGAGGAAGACTGTGGCACCCTGCGCGGACTCGTTTGCCGCGAGGTGCGTAACGGTGACCGTGTTGTCGCTTCGCTGGGCGAACGCATCCTGGGCCGTGTATCGGTTCACGATGTGGTGGATCCCACCACTGGCGATATCATCGTCAAGAGCGGTGAGGAAATCACCGACGCTATTGCAGCACGCATCGACAACTCGCCCATCGAGTCGGTTGAGATTCGTTCCGTCCTCACTTGTGAGGCAAAGCGTGGCGTGTGCGCCAAGTGCTATGGCCGCAACCTGGCTTCGCACCGCATGGTGCAGAAGGGTGAGGCCGTCGGCGTGATTGCCGCACAGTCCATTGGTGAGCCTGGTACACAGCTGACTCTGCGTACCTTCCACGCCGGTGGTGTGGCTAGCAACGCTTCGGCTGTATCCAATATCACTTCGAAGTACAACGGCCGCATCGAGATTGAAGACCTGCGCACCGTTAAGGATAAAGATGGCGTGGACATCGTCGTTGGACGTATGGCCGAGATGCAGATCAAGGATCCCAACACCAACATGGTGCTCACTCATGCGCCCATCGAGTACGGTTCCAAGCTGTTCTTCCAGCCTGGTGACATGGTTGCCGAGGGCGACAAGATCTGTGAATGGGACGCATTCAACGCCGTTATCGTCAGTGAGGTGGATGGTGTGCTCCGTTTCAAGAACCTCATCGAGGGTGTAACCTATCGTGAGGAGTATGATGAGATCTCGGGTAATGCCGAAATCTTCATCATCGAGACCAAGGACCACAACCGCATTCCCGAGGCCGAGGTAATCGACAGCGAGGGTAATGTAGTGAAGTCTTACTCACTGCCCGTGCGCGCTCACCTCATGAAGAAGGACGGTGAGGAAATCACTGCCGGTGAGGTATTCGTGAAGATTCCGCGTTCGTTCTCGGGTGGTGCTGGTGATATCACCGGTGGTCTGCCCCGAGTTACCGAGTTGTTCGAGGCACGCAACCCGTCCAACCCCGCTATCGTCAGCGAGATCGACGGTGAGGTTTCCTTCGGACGCATCAAGCGCGGTAACCGCGAGATCACGGTCAAGAACCGCATCGGTGAGGAGAAGAAGTACCTCGTGCCCCTGTCCAAGCAGATCCTGGTTCAGGAGAACGACTTCGTGCGTGCCGGTACACCGTTGTCCGACGGTGCCGTCACTCCCGCCGACATCCTCCGCATCAAGGGTCCCACGGCCGTTCAGGACTACATCGTTAACGAGGTTCAGGACGTTTACCGCACCCAGGGTGTGAAGATCAACGACAAGCACTTTGAGGTTATCGTGCGCCAGATGATGCGCAAGGTGCGCATTATCGATCCGGGCGACACTCGTTTCCTCGAGGAGCAGACCGTTGACAAGCGCGACTTCATGGAAGAGAACGACCGCATCTGGGGCAAGAAGATTGTCACCAACAGCGGTGACAGTGACGAGGTCCAGAACGGACAGATCCTCACGGCTCGCAAGCTGCGCGACATCAACTCGTCGCTCAAGCGCCGTGACATGAAACTTGTTGTCGTTCGCGACGCCGTGCCCGCTACCAGTGAGCAGATTCTGCTGGGTATCACACGTGCCGCGCTGCAGACCAGCAGCTTCATGTCGGCAGCATCGTTCCAGGAGACCACCAAGGTCCTCAACGAGGCAGCCATCAACGGTCGTGTGGACAACCTGGAGGGTATGAAGGAGAACGTTATCTGCGGTCACCTGATTCCCGCCGGTACCGGCTTGCGTGAATACCAGACTCTCGTTGTTGGCGACAAGAACGAGATGGCATTGGCCGAGCAGGCACGTCAAGAGCGTGAGCTCGCCGGAGTTGAAGATGATTGATAACCCCAATGGGTTTTGACATCTTCTTCAACTTGGAGAAGAATATGATATAAACTGAATAATCGTATATTTTCCATAGTTAATTTGTTTATTGAGATTCCGGTTCGCAGCGATGCGCGCCGGAATTTTTTATTTGCTTCACTAATTCGAAATCAGCAGATTATTGTATCTTTGCAGCGAGATTTGGTGCTTGGGGCTGTGGCCCCAGGTGAAAAGGGAACCAGGTGAGACTCCTGGACAGACGGTGCTGCTGTGTGCCCCCTGTTGAATATGCCCGCATCTGACCACTGCGCAATGCTCCCGATGATAATGGGTGAGCGTGGGAAGGTCGGAACGCATGATGGGGTAGGGGCGAGTCAGAAGACCTGCCAAATCGTAAATATAGAAACCCGGAACAGTAATGCGTAAAGCGTTTGTCATAGCAGTTCTTGCTTTTATCGGTTTCCTGTGCACCCATGCCCAGGAAGGCGTTCTTGCGCACCAGGCCGACTCGGTGATGGCCGCTGTGGGGCACGGCCGCCTCGACTCGATGCAGTACATACAGAATGTCATCATCTACGGTCACCGGCCCTATGAGGACGTGATTCCCGCGCAGGAACTCACAGGCAAGCAGCTTGAAGGTCTGAACAGCCATTCGGTGGCCGATGCTGTGCGCTATTTTGCCGGCGTGCAGCTCAAGGACTATGGAGGCGTGGGAGGCCTCAAGACGGTCGATATCCGCTCGATGGGTACCAACCACATGGGTGTCTTCTATGACGGCATCCAAATCGGCAACGCCCAGAACGGACAGGTCGATTTGGGCAAGTTCTCGCTTGACAACATCGAAGCCATCTCGCTCTATAACGGCCAGCGCAGCAACATTTTCCAGAGTGCCAAGGACTATGGCTCGGCGGGCACCATCTATCTGCGCACCCGCCGTCCCAAGTTCAAAGACGGCAAACGTGACAACATCAACGTGTCGTTCAAGACGGGCTCTTTTGGACTCGTTAATCCCAGCGTCCGCTGGGAGCACAAACTGAGTCGATCGGTGAGCCTGTCGTTCAACAGCGAGTTCACCTATGCCACGGGCAAGTACCGTTTCCGCTACATGCGTCACTACAGCGACGGCTCGCTGGCTTGGGACACAACAGCCGTGCGTCAGAATGGTGATGTGCGTTCCTATCGCATCGAGGGCGCCGTTTTTGGCGTCATGCCCAGCGGTAAGTGGCATGCCAAGGCTTACTGGTATGACAGCCGCAAGGGCATCCCCGGAGCTATCGTCAACAACGTGTGGAAGCATGCCCAGAAGCAGTGGGACAGCAATTTCTTCCTGCAGGGTGCTTACCAGCGCAAGTTCACCGACCGTTACGAGATGATGTTCAATGCCAAGTACTCGCGTGATTATCTGCACTACCTCAATCCGGACACCACGCTGATGTACATCGACAACAAGTTCTGGCAGGACGAGATTTACCTCTCCACGGCGAACAAATACACCATCCTCACCGATTGGGACGTGAACCTGTCGGTGGATTATCAATGGAACAGCCTGGACGCGACTTTGACGGGTTTTGGCTATCCCATCCGCCACACGGTGCTTACCGCACTGGCGACGGCTTGGACCTGGCACGGCTTCAAAGCGCAGGGTAGCCTGCTCTACACGATGGTCAATGACCGCTCGTCGGCGCGCTTCAACGGCCAGGTGGTGGGCAAGCGCAGCAAGTACATGAACAAGGTCACTCCCGCCGTTTTCCTCAGTTGGCAACCGTGGCAGGAGAAGGAATTCAACATAAGGGCCTATTACAAGCGCATCTTCCGCATGCCCACGTTCAACGACCTGTACTATACCGACATGGGCAACATCACGCTCAACCCCGAGTATGCCACCCAATATAATGTGGGTTTCCTATATCGCCTGTTGGCCGACCGCGGCCTGCTTGCCGGCATCAAGTTGAGCGCCGATGCTTACTATAACTATATCACCGACAAGATCATCGCCGTGCCCAAGGGAACGGGCCAGTACCGCTGGATGATGATGAATGTGGGAATCGTCAAAATCCGCGGCATCGACGTGAGCGCCCGCACCACGTTGAATTTGCCAGCTGATGTGATACTGGATATCAACTTGAGTTACACCTACCAGAAGGCCCAGGACTACACCAATCCTGCCGATTGCGGCGATGGTGGCACCTACAAGGGTCAGCTGGCCTATATTCCCTGGCACAGCGGTTCGGTTGTCGGTCACTTAAACTGGCATGACTTTGACCTGAATTACAGCTTCATCTATGTGGGCGAGCGCTACCACACCAGCGCCAACACCCGCGAGAACCACGAGCAGCCGTGGTACACCCACGACTTGTCGGCGGGCTACTTGTTCCACCTGGGCAAGACGACGTTGAAAGTCTCGGGCGAGGTCAATAACCTCTTCAACCAGTACTATGACGTCATTCTCAACTATCCCATGCCTGGCCGCAACTACAAACTCATTCTCAAATTCGACATCTGATGTATAGGATATTCTACATATTGCTCCCGTTGCTCTTGCTGGCAGGCTGCCGCGAGGAGGTGACTATCTTCCTGCCCGAGCATGTCTCGGTGGCGCAGCCTGAATTTACTGACATTGAGGGGTTCTACCTGCTGTGTGAGGGCAACATGGGCTGGAACAAAGCCACGCTCGACTACTATGACTACGCCTATGGTGAGTATGTGCGCAACATCTTTTCCTACGCTAATCCCACTGTGCCCAAGGAGATGGGTGACGTGGGCAACGACATCGGCATCTATGGCAGCAACTTGTACTGCGTCATCAACTGTTCCAACAAGATTGACGTGCTTGACAAGTACACCTGTCAAAAGAAATACCAGATCAATATCCCCAACTGCCGTTTTATCCGCTTTTATGGCGGTTATGCCTATGTGACGAGCTACGCCGGGCCAGTGCAGATCAACCCGAATTACGAGCAGCGCGGTTATGTCGCCAAAATCGACACCGTGACCATGCAGGTGGTGGATACCTGCATCGTGGGCTTCCAGCCTGATGAACTGGAAATTGTCGAGGGCAAGATTTATGTCGCCAACTCGGGCGGATATATGGTCCCCAACTACGAGAACACGGTCTCGGTCATCGATGTGGCCACTTTCAAAGAGGAACGCCGTTTCCCCGTGGCCATCAACCTGTGTTGGGTCAAGGGTGACAGCCATGGCATGCTCTGGATTGCCTCACGCGGTGACTATTATACCCGCCCCAGCAAGATCTATGCCTATGACACCCGCAAGCAGCAGCTCGTGGACAGCATCGACTGCCCCGTGAGCAACATGTGGCTCGACGGCGACTCGCTCTATGTCGTGAGCACCCAGTGGAGTTACGTGTCGATGAGCAACACGTTCTCCTATGCGGTCATCGACACGAGGTCAAGGCAGCAGGTGAGCGACAATTTCATCACCGACGGCACCGACAAGGACATCGTCATCCCCTATGCCGTTGCTGTGAACCCGATTACCAAGGACATCTATGTCACCGATGCCAAGGATTATGTCTCGCCAGGACGTCTCTACTGCTTTGACCGCTATGGCGTGAAGAAATGGGACGTTCGCACGGGCGACATCCCTGCCCACTTCGCCTTTTTGGGCAACAACATCAATGAACATTAATCTAATTATGATATGAAGCAGACAAGAAGCATATTAGTCGTTGTTTTGGCTATTCTGGCAGCATCGACTTTGTGGGCCAACCATCCTTGGCTCACACGGGTTTATGAGTACCGTCCCGCGCCGGGACAGTTTATTAACACCATGCCGGTGTGCAGGGTGGGAGAGCCCGTGGACAGCGTGCTGGCGCGATGCCAAGCCGCCATTTGCGGCTATATCGATACCGTGACCACGACTTTCCATGGCCAGACCATCACCCGCATCGACACCGTTTGGGCCGAGAGCATGATCTCGCTGGGCGGTTATGGCGGTTATGTGATCGTGGGCTTTGACCATCCGGTGGTCAATATGCACACCTGGGACTTTGATATTCAGGGTAATGCCTTCGTCAGCGACCGTGAATCGCATGGCGGCAGCAGCGAGCCTGGCATTGTCATGGTGGGTGTGGATATGGACGGTGACGGCGTGCCCAGCGACGGTGACAAGTGGTACGAACTGGCTGGTAGCGAGTATGGCCATCCTAAAACCCAGCATGACTACGAAATCACCTATTACCGTCCCAACGAGTCCAAGCCACGCACACCCAGCCGTGTGGATCCTTATTTGAACGACACGACCTACATTCGTTGGACAAGTAACGATGTGAACCCCGACAGCACCAGCGGATACATGAGCCGCAATACCTACCACTCCCAGCCTTATTGGCCCCTGTGGTTGCAAGAAGAGGAAGCAATGACCTTCAAGGGAGCTAAATTGCGTTGCAATGCCATCGATCTGGGCGGTAATCAGGGGAATGCTTACTATGTGCAGTATTTCTTTGACTGGGGCTATGTCGATAACTTGCCCAACAATCCCGCCCGTGTTCCTGTGGAGGGTGATACCTATAATCCCGGTTTCAAGATTGACTGGGCTGTGGATGAGCAAGGCAACCACGTCAACCTCACTCACATCGACTTCATCAAGGTCTATAATGCCATGAATCAATACTGTGGTTGGACGGGAGAGACCTCGACCGAGGTCGCTGCCGGCATCGACTATCATCCCGAGGCCGAGCTGCCCCAATTCCCGGATGGCGACGTGAACCATGATAGCGAGGTGAACATCGGTGATGTGAATGCTGTCATTGGTGTGATACTCACCGATGTCTTCAACATTGGGGCCGATGTCAATGAGGATGGCGAGATCAACATCGCCGACGTGAACAGGATAATTGGCTACATCTTGCAATAGGCTGATTTGCTATTGTTTCCAGTGAAAGTATTCAATAAGGGCCTTTAAAAGGCCCTTTATTTATTGCTGTTCTTCAAGTTCCGGAAAATTTAGTCATGAATAATTTTGCAGTATCGGTTTTTTTCACTTAAATTTGCGGCCGAAATGATTAACCTACGTTTCAGCCAGTTTCATTGCTTATTACTAGTTATTTTCTTATATTAATTTTTATTTTAACACTTATGAAAAAAGGATTTAAACTCTTTGCTGCAGCGCTTATCGCGCTGAGTTCTTTCGTGCCTGCTCAGGCCGATGAGATTACCTTGTTTGACGGTACTGACCAGTCAGAGTATGCTCCCATCTATGGTTACAACAATGACTCGGAGGGCAACATCTCTCAAACTATCATCCATGAATCTTATCTTGAAGGACTGCAGGGTGCTGATATCACCGCATTGAAGTTCTACATTGCCGATGCTGCTGGTAATGGTATGACCAGTGGAACGTATGCCGTTTCTATTGGAACAACCGAACAGAACTCTATGTATACCACGCCACTTGAAGGTTTGACCCAGGTTGCCGAAATCACCATGGTAGGTGGTGACACTGAGATTGTTGTGAACTTTGATGAGCCTTGGACCTATGAGGGTGGTAATATCGTCATTGAGACCAAAGTTATTGCTGAAGGTAACTATGTTCACGTTAACTTCTTTGGCCAGGCTGCCGATGTAAACAACGTGCTCTATGGCAATTGGACAAAGTACAACACCAATTTCTATCCCAAGACCACCATCACCTATGAGGGTGCAGTAGTTGTTGATTACCTGGCTTCTGTTAGCGCCGAGGAGATTGCCTTTGGCCAGCTCATTCAGGGCAATGAGGCTACCAAGAACATCACGCTGAAGAACAAGGGTCAGTTGCCTTTTACTCCCGTCTTTAGCGAACTGAACGCTCCCTTCAGTCTTGAGGCTACTGCAGCTGAACTCGCTCCTGGTGCTTCGATGACGATTCCCGTTAAGTTTGTTGCTGACGCCATTGGTGAGTATGCTCAGACTCTGACCATCGACTGCGGCGAAGCTGGTCTGTTCAATGTTGCCATCACTGCCGAGACTCTTGAGGCTCCTGCCGAGATCGTAGTTTGCGATGGCACTACCCAGAACGCCAACTATCCTGTTTATGGCTACTACTATGACACTCGCAACAGCATCGACCAGATGATCTATGGCGAGGACATCCTTGCTGACCTGGTTGGCAAGAAGATTACTTATGTAAGCTGCAACTGGCATTCAAGGTGGTTGAGCAGAACGGTTTCACTGCTTATGAGGCTTTGGAAGACTTCACCGTTGTTGGTACCATGGTTCCTGTCAAGGGTTCAACCGACTTCACCATCGTTCTTGATGAGCCCTACCTCTATGAGGGTGGCAATCTTGCTATTGAAACCAAGAACATCGAGACCGGTAGCTACGGCAACACCTATTTCTATGGTGTGAATGTAGAGGGTTACTATCCCAGCTTCTGCCAGTATGGTAGCTATGCTTCAACCGCTGTTTCTGCCTTCCTGCCCAAGGCCACTTTCGGCTATGTGAAGGAAGATACTCCCGAGCCCGAGGTTATTCGTGGCGATGCTAACGGTGACCATGAGGTGAACATCGCCGACGTGACCACCCTCGTTGACCTGCTCCTGAGCAATGCCGAGATGATTCCCGCTGCTGATAGCAACAAGGATGGCGAGATGAACATCGCTGACGTGACCACGCTGATCGACTTCCTGTTGAGCGGCAATTGGCCCGCAGAGCCCGCAGAGTGATCTGTATCCGGCCTATTGATTGAAAATCTGACCTAAAGGTGGGTTCTCAACACGAACCCACCTTCAGGTTTTTAAAAGCTTAAGATTTACAGTTCTTTATTTATTAACTTTAATACCGTATTATTTTTTATGAAGAAAAGTTTAAAACTCATGTCTGCAGCGCTGATCGCGCTGGCTTCTTTCGTGCCCGCTCAGGCCGAAACTCTTACTGTTTATGATGGCACCGATTATCTGGCCGCTGTTCCCTTCAACGGTTCGTGGGTAGATGAGGTTGGCAACAAGACTCAGGTGCTCTTCCCCGCTGAGGACCTTACCGCAATGGTGGGCAAGACGATTACCTCTATGACGTTCTACACCGAGCCCGAAGGCTGCAAGCTTGACGGTGGTCTGTTGAACATCTCTCTGGGTGAGCCCGAGATTAGCGTGATGAGCGGTTATGTCACCGAGGGTCTGACCCTGGTGGGCACCTGCTCGTTCACTGCTGCTGAGGATCAGGTTGTTGAGTTGACCATCAACTTCGACACTCCTTACCTCTACAACGGTGGTAACCTGTTGTTCGAAAACGTAGTGGTTGAGGCTACCGACTATCAGTTCACCTACTGGACCGGTGTGAAGACCAACTACAACTGCGCTATGGTAGGCTCTTATGGTGGTGCTTCTGCTCGTCAGTTCCTGCCCAAGACCACCTTCACCTACACTGGTGGTGGCGACACTCCCGAGCCCGAGGTGATCTATGGCGACGTGGATGGTAATGAGGACGTCAACATCGCTGACGTAACCGCTCTCGTTGACCTGCTGTTGAGCGGTGCCGAGAAGGTTCCCGCTGCTGACTGCAACAAGGACGGCGACATGAACATTGCCGACGTTACCGCACTCGTTGACTACCTGCTGAGTGGCTCATGGGCTGAGTAATCGGTTCGTTTGACTCGACTTAATTGATTAACTGTCGTGGGACAAGACTTCTGGTTCTTGCCCCACGATTGTTGTTTTAAGACTCGTAATATTCTGTGTTTAAATAATTTTGAAAGTGTGATTCTAGGAAAAGTTTTCCAAAATTATTTGTAATACCCTATAACTCAGGTATTTATGTTTTTACAAAATCCAAAAAGTTTTCCAAAACGATTTTTTCTTGAAAATTATTTGAAAAATAGTTTGCCGATTCAAGGTGGTTTATTACCTTTGCACTCGCATTCCGGCAGAGCCGGTTTTTTATCGATAGCAATTAACTGAAAAACCTAAACTTTTTGGTAAACAGAATATGATCCAGACTGTTCTTAAACGAGATGGCCGCGTCGTCGGCTACAATGAGGAGAAAATAAAGGCCGCTATACGCAAGGCAATGCTCGCTACCGAGGCGGGTGAGGACGAAGCGCTCATTCAGCGCATCGCTGACCGCATAGGTCACCGTGGCCGCACACAGATGAGTGTCGAGGACATTCAGGACCAGGTGGAACTGGAGCTGATGAAGAGCCCCCGCAAGGAGGTGGCGCGCTGCTACATCAATTACCGCCAGAAACGCAGTGTCGCACGCAAGGCCAAAACCCGCGACCTGTTCCTGGAAATCATCAATGCCAAGAATAATGACGTCACCCGCGAGAACGCTAACATGAATGCCGACACGCCTGCCGGCATGATGATGAAGTTCGCGAGTGAGACGACCAAGCCCTTTGTCGATGATTACCTCTTGAGTGAAGAAGCGCGTGAAGCCGTGCGCGGCAACTATCTGCACATCCACGACAAGGATTACTATCCCACCAAGAGCCTTACCTGTGTGCAGCATCCGCTAGACAAGGTGCTTGAGCAGGGTTACATGGCAGGGCATGGCGAGTCTCGTCCGGCCAAGCGCATCGAGACCGCTGGCGTGATTGCCTGCATCACGATGGAAACAGCACAGAACGAGATGCACGGCGGACAGGCAATCCCCGCTTTTGACTTCTATCTGGCTCCCTACGTGCGCCGCTCGTTCATCGAGGAGGTGAAGAACCTGGAGACCCTCATGGGACAGGATTATAGCCGCCTGTATGACGTGAAGATGGATGACTATATCGAGCGTGATTTGGATTTCCTGCAGGGCGATGAGCGCATCCTCCAGCATGCCGTGAACAAGACGGTGCGCCGTGTGCATCAGGCGATGGAGGCTTTTATCCACAACATGAACACTATCCACTCGCGTGGCGGTAACCAGGTGGTATTCAGTTCCATCAACTATGGTACCGACACGAGTGCCGAGGGCCGATGCATCATCCGTGAGCTGTTGAACTCAACCTATCGTGGTGTGGGTAATGGTTCAACGGCCATCTTCCCCATCCAGATCTGGAAAAAGAAAACGGGTGTTAGCTATAAGCCCGGCGACCCTAACTATGACCTTTATCAGCTGGCTTGCAAGGTGACTGCGCGCCGTTTCTTCCCCAATTTCGTCAACCTCGACGCTACTTACAACTTCCATGAGAAATGGAGTCCTGACGATCCCGAGCGCTATAAATATGAGGTGGCAACAATGGGATGCCGTACGCGTGTTTTCGAGAACCGTTTTGGGGACAAGACGTCCATTGGACGAGGCAACCTGTCGTTTTCGACCATCAACATCGTGCGTCTTGCCATCGAGTGCATGGATATCAAGAATCAGCAGGAACGCATCGACCGTTTCTTTGCCAAGCTCGATAATATGCTGGAAATCACCGCACGGCAGCTCGATGCACGTTTCCAGTACCAGAAGACGGCCATGGCCAAGCAGTTCCCCCTGCTCATGTCGCAGCTGTGGAACGGAGCCAGCGAATTGGGACCCAACGACAGGGTGGAAAGCGTCATCAACCAGGGAACACTGGGCATCGGTTTCATCGGTTTGGCCGAGTGTCTCATTGCCCTGGTGGGCCACCATCATGGCGAGAGCGACGAGGCACAGCAGCTGGGTATCAAGATCATCACTTACATGCGTGACCGCGTCAATGAGTTCAGTGAGCGGTATCAGCACAACTACAGCGTGCTTGCCACGCCCGCCGAGGGCCTCAGTGGCAAGTTCACACGCCGTGACCGCAAAGACTTTGGCGAAATTCCAGGCGTGACCGATAAGATTTACTACACCAACAGCAACCACGTTCCCGTCTATTACAAGTGCTCGCCAAAGCACAAGGCCGAGATCGAGGCGCCCTATCACGAGCTGACCCGTGGCGGACATATCTTCTATGTGGAGATTGACGGTGACGCCACCCACAATCCCGATGCCATTGCCAACGTGGTTGACCTGATGGACAAGTACAACATGGGCTACTGCTCGGTGAACCACAACCGCAACCGTTGCATGGACTGTGGATATGAGGATGCCACCGATGACCTTCACGAATGCCCCAGCTGCCATGGTCACAACATCGACCGCCTGCAGCGCATCACCGGTTATCTCGTGGGTACCACCGACCGTTGGAACAGCGGCAAACTCGCCGAACTCAAGGACCGCGTTGTCCACAAGTAAGGTTTTAGGTTTTAGGCATTAGGTTAAGTCTTTCCTAAAACCTAACACCTAAAGCCTAAAACCTAACACCTAACGCCTAAAAATGCTTCGCGTATTACACATCGTTGAGGGTACCAGCGTCGATGGGCCGGGCCTGCGCACGTCAATCTATCTGGCGGGCTGCAACCATCGTTGCCCGGGCTGCCACAATCCCGATTCCTGGGATTTCAAGGGTGGGGAAGAGCGCACTATGGATGAGCTCATGCAGGTCATTGCCTACAACGAGGCTCCTGTGACGCTCAGCGGAGGAGACCCCCTGCTGCAGCCCGAAGGAACCCGAGCGCTCATCCACCGCATCAAGCAGGAACTCGGCTACAACGTATGGTGCTACACCGGATACACCTGGGAGGAGATCGTGAAGGATCCTGCCTTGCTCGATGTTGTCCGTGAACTCGATGTTCTCGTTGACGGCCCGTTCCTGCAGGCCGAGCGTGACATCAGCCTCCGCTTCCGCGGCAGCCGCAATCAGCGCCTCATCGATGTGCAGCGCACCCTTTCCACCGGTGATATCGTCCTGTGGGCGCAATAGATGAAATGCCATCCTCTTCCAACGCTTTTATTTGACAAACTACTGCAAGTGGGGACGAGTCAAGACCCTTGACAAATTCCCCACTTGCCATTTTATGTGGGCCCATTTTATTGCGGTATAGCGTGTTCTCTCAGAAAAAAATCTTATCTTTGCACATTCTTAAAAACGATATCTTGAATCAACTAAAAATCAGTTAATTGATGAGACGGGAAACCCTAATGAAATCTCTTGTCCTCTTGGCGTGTGTGCTGTGCTCGTTGAATGCTGTAGCCGCCGAGGCCTATGCCAACTTCACGTCATCCAACACAACATTGACATTCTATTATGACGACTTGCGCACATCCCGAGTGGGCAAGACCTATGGCATGAACACAGGTGAAAATGATCCATCGTGGAAAAGCATTAGTCCGCTGGTCACGCAGGTGGTGTTTGACACGTCGTTTGTTGATGCCCGTCCCACAACCACAAAAGGGTGGTTTTACAAGATGGCTGGCCTCAAGTCAATTAAGGGCATGGATTATCTCAACACGGCAAGTGTGACGTCCATGCAGAGCATGTTCTCGGGCTGCTACGTATTGGATTCCCTTGACTTGAGTGGCCTGAACACCGCTAAGGTGATGAATATGTATGGCATGTTCTATGAGTGTTTGGGATTGAAAAGCCTCTATTTGGGAAACATCAACACGGCGAAAGTGACGGACATGAGGTATATGTTCTATGCCTGCTCTACATTGGATACTCTCGACTTGAGCGGGCTGAACACAGCTAATGTCACTTCCATGCAGAACATGTTTGACGGTTGCTCCAGCCTGACGAGCCTGAACTTGAGTGGCCTGAACACTGCTAACGTGAAATACATGCACAGCATGTTCAACGCTTGCAGTAGCCTGACCTGTCTTGACCTTAGCAGTTTCAATACGGCTAAGGTGACAAATATGACCCAGATGTTTGCTGGCTGCTCCAGCCTGGATAGCTTGGACTTGAGTGGCTTCAACACCGTTAACGTGAAATACATGCAGCAGATGTTTGATGGTTGTAAGAGCTTGAAAAGCCTTGACTTGAGCAATCTCAATACCGCTATTGTGACTACCATGCAGAAGATGTTCAATGGTTGCTCCAGTTTGGAAAGCCTTAACTTGACCGGCTTCAATACCGCAAATGTGACTGACATGAACTCTATGTTCACCGGTTGCTCCAGTTTGAAGAGCTTGGATTTGAGCAGTTTCAATACCGAAAAAGTGTCCGACATTTATGCCATATTCAGTGGCTGTTCCAGTCTGGAGAGCCTGGATTTGAGCAATTTCAATACAGATAAGTCGATGGACATGAGGTATCTTTTCAATGGGTGCTCCAGCATGAAAAGCATCAACTTGAGCGGCTTCAATACCACAAATGTGAAATACATGAGCGACATGTTCAATAATTGCTCGCATTTGGATAGCTTGGATTTGAGCCACTTCAATACCGCCAATGTGACAAACATGGGCGCCATGTTCTATGGCTGCTCCAGTTTGAAGGCCCTGGACCTGAGCCACTTCAATACCGCCAAGGTGACCTACATGCGCAGCATGTTCTATGGTTGCTCCAGTTTGAAGAAACTGAATCTGGAAAACCTCAACACCGTTAATGTGGCAAACATGGCCAACATGTTCAGGGATTGCTCCAGCCTGGTGGAACTTGACTTGAGCATGCTCAACACAGTAAACACCACCGACATGAACAGCATGTTTTATGGTTGCAAGAAGTTAACGAGTCTGGACTTGAGCACCTTCAACACCAAGAATGTGACCGACATGAAGTACTTGTTCAGCGGCTGCACCAGTCTGACCAGCATTAACCTGAATGGCTTCAATACCCTCAAGTTGACTTCCCTGCAAAGCATGTTTGATGGCTGCAAGAGCTTGACAAACATCGACTTGAGTAGCTTCGATACCAAAAATGTGACTGACATGGCTGCCATGTTCTCCAGCTGCACCAGCATGAAGAGCCTTGACTTGACGGGCTTCAATACCGCTAAGGTGAGGAAAATGGGCGGCATGTTCTTTGGCTGCTCCAGCTTGACGGCCATCTATGTGGGCGACACTTGGAGCACAAATGCCGTGACCGATTCTTACTATATGTTCCGCAACTGCTCCAATTTGGTGGGTTGTATGGGCACCGCCTATGATGTGTCTCACACCGACAAGGCTTACGCCCACATTGACAGAGGACCTAGCGACCCGGGTTACCTGAGTGAGTCCAAAGAGGCCTATGCTTTATTTACGCCATCAGATGCGACGTTGACCTTTTACTATGACAACCAGCGGAACTCTCGCGAGGGAAGCAGCTATAGCCTGAACACGGATGATAATCTTCCCGGATGGAACAAAGATGTCGAAGATGAGTTAATCAAAGTCAGGCAAGTGGCCTTTGACGCCTCATTTGACGAAGTGCGTCCCACAACCACAAACGGATGGTTCGGTAGTATGCACTGCCTCCAGACCATAACAGGCTTTGAGCATTTGAATACATCTGAGGTGACCGATATGAGTCACATGTTTTCCTGTTGTGATAGTTTGACGAGTCTCGACCTGAGCCACTTCAACACAGCTAAGGTGACAGCGATGTCCGGTATGTTCTATAACTGCGCAAAACTGACGGATCTGGACTTGAGCTCGTTCAACACGTCTCAAGTGACCGATATGGGAATGATGTTCAGCCATTGCTATTCTTTGACGAGCCTTGACGTGAGCAGTTTCAACACAGCCAATGTGACAGTGGCGTCCGAGATGTTCGATAATTGTTATCTATTGGAGAGCCTGGATTTGAGCAGCTTCAACACTGCCCAGGTGGTCAATATGTGCAAGATGTTCTATGATTGCAGTGCCTTGACGACCATCTATGTCGGTGACGAGTGGAGCACACAGGCTGTCAGCTATTCCGATTCTATGTTTGGCGGCTGCTCCAACCTGGTGGGCGGCAAGGGCACGACCTATGATTGCAACCACACCGATGCTGCCTATGCTCACATCGACGGTGGTGAAGCAGATCCTGGCTACTTGAGTGTTCACACGTCGGGCGATGTGAATAGCGATGGTGAGGTCAACATCTCTGACATCAATGCCGTGATTAGGCAGATCTTAAGCTCGGAATTTGAAGAAAAGGGTGACGTGAACGGTGATAGTGAGGTCAACATTGCCGACATTAACGCCATCATCAAGATTATTCTGGAAAACTAACCCTGCACATAAGGCCCTCATAGATAAGGACACATCAATAAAGATTTGGGCCCCAAAAGTCAGCAAGAACTTTTGGGGCCTAATCTGTCCCAGAGTGGGTCTCAGCAGCGCTGTTGACGTATGTCGAGCGGCCATCTTGCTGTTTCTGATAAAAAACGTGTTTTCTCTTGTGGCATTAGGCATAATGATGTATCTTTGCGCCAGAATTAACGTGTTGAGGTTTCCTGCACCATTTCCTTTTGGGGTGACAGGAATGAAAAGGGAATCAGGTGAGAGTCCTGGACAGTACCCGCTGCTGTAACTCCCTCGACGACACATCGATCGGCATGCGTGCCACTGGTTGCAACATCACGCTGCATCATCACCGGGAAGGCGCCGACACGATGGGGGAGAAGTCAGAAGACCTGCCTTCACACGGCCTGTTTAGTGGTTCACGCGGCATTTGAACCTTGGCGAAGTTGATGATGCAGAGAGTCATCTGCCCATTTTCTTGAATGATCATTGGCCCGGCCTGGCCTCTCATGTCGCTTGATTCACAGTAGAATTAAGATAAATGAATTGTAATGTGACATGAAGAATTCGTTACTGTTTGTGTTGGCGATGATGATGGCGATGACGGCCGCTGCCGGCAATTCGCCTTACATTGCCCGTGTATATGATTACCTGCCGGCACCTGGCCAGTTTGTCAACCAGTCCCCCGCCTATAAACCGGGCTATACCCAGGACAGCATCAATGCCCAGGTCGAGGCATCGCTGTGCGGAAAAGCGATTGGCGGCACTGTCAGCCTGGGTAGCTTTGGCGGCTATATCATCTTCGGCTTTGACCATCCCGTTGTCAACAAGCATGGCTATGACGTGAAAATCTATGGTAACGCGTTCCAGAGCAATGCCGTGACCGATATGTTAGGCGGCAGCTGCGAGCCGGGAATTATCATGGTGGGAGTGGACATGGACGGAAACGGTGTGCCAAGTGACGGAGACAAGTGGTACGAGATCCGGGGTGCCGACTATGATCGTTGCCAACATGGCTTTGAAGTGACCTACTACAAGCCTGACGAGAACAAGGTGAAAGTGCCCCACGAGAAATGGTCCTTTATCAATGACATTGAGTATGTTCGCTGGACCAGTAATGACCCCGATGTGCCCCAGGGATATGTATGGAGAAACACCTTCCACAGCCAGCCTTATTGGCCCTTGTGGATTGAGGATACCGTGATGACGATAAGAGGAACCAGGCTTCCCAATCTGTCCACTGACATGAGCAGCAACGGCTCTGGCACCAATTGGTTCCAGCCGTTCTTTGGCGAGGGCTATGTGGACAACCTGCCCAATGCAGAGGAACCCGGTTTCATGATTGACTGGGCTGTCGATGAGAATGGCAATTCTGTCCCACTCGATCATATCGACTTCATCAAGGTTTACTGCGCGCAACTGGACTATTGCGGCTGGTTGGGAGAAGTTTCTACCGAGGTGTGCGGTGCCGAGGACCTGCATCCCGATGCCGAAGCCGGTGGGCAAGAGCCCGGTCCCGATGACTTCACGTTCACCAACGGTATCATCTTTGTCAATGAGGATCGTTATGGCCCCAATCAGGGCTCCATCAACTATTACAATTACGACTATGACGAGATGGAGTACAATGTCTATTCTATTGTGAATCCTGATACGAAACTTGGTGTGACAACCCAGTTTGGACAGCTCTTCGGTGACAAACTCTTTCTCGTGAGCAAGCAGGCCAACAGCAGCGAGGCGTCAGGGAACACTTTGGGTTCGAGGCTGGCTGTGCTCGATGCCGTCACGCTCAAGCAGCAGGGCAGCATCCTGCGCTTTGGTGAGTCGCCCGACAGCGTCTATGACGGACGCGGCTATTGTGCCGTGAACGCTGACAAAGGCTATGTATCGACCAGCGCCGGCATTTTCGTCATTGATGTGCCCTCGATAAGCGTTACGGGGGCTATCGACGGAACCTTGTCCAGTGCCAAGGGTGATTACAACAGCCTATACTACAATCAATGCGGTGACATGGTCCGTTTCGGCCAGTATGTCTTTGCGGTTCAGCAGGGTAAGGGCCTTCTTGTGATTGACCCCGTCGCCGATGCGATTGTGACTACCTTGCCGTTCCCCAACATCGTTACGGTGTTTGTGACGGCAAGCGGTAACCTGTATGTGGCCAACAATTCTCGGGAGATATATGATTACAGTGGTGGTCCCTACGAGGCCAATTTTACCCGCATCGATCCCGTAACCCTGCAGGTGGTCGAGGTTTATCAGTTGGACGGAATACATGGTGCAATGAGCTCATGGGGCGCATGGCGTCCCCGCATGGTGTGTGTCGACCCGCATGCCGAGCGCGTGTATTATAACTATGACGAATATCAGAACTATATCAGTTCCTATGACTTCACAACGCGCACGTTCACCGATAAACTCATCGTCCTGCCCGAGGGCGTCGAGATCAATTGGGATGGCTCCATAGAGCGTCAGGGAGTCTACTCTGCAGCGTTGAGTTTTGATCCCCACACCGGTGGCATGGTGGTGCAGACCACCGAGGCTGCTCCCTTGTCCTATCAGAACTTTAACCATAACTGGGTGTTGTTCTATGATGCCAACACTTTGGAACTCAAGCGTCAGGTGAGATTGCAGGACGCTTATTGGTTCCCCTCAATGGCGGCGTACCCCGATGTGTGCGCACCCTCGTTGGCTATCGGTGACAGGCAGTTGCATCAAGGAGCGACTGAAGTGATAGACTTGATTCATGCGGTCAATGACCCCGATAACATGTCTGCTTTAGCCGTATCGACGGCGGTTAGTGATGACGACCAGGTTGCACGTGTTCGGGTGCAGGGGACCGACCTCCATGTCGAGACTGTAGCGCCAGGCAGGGCTGTTATCACGGTCACCACCGACAGCAATGGCAAACTGGTGACGGAATCGTTTACCGTTACGGTAACTGCGGGCTCTATCCCTGGTGACGTGAATATGGATGGCAAGGTGACTATCGCCGATGTCACTGATCTTATCGATATCCTGTTGGGCTCGGTTCTCAACATTTATGACCTGGGAGCTGCCGATGTCGACAAGGACGGCCGTATCACCATTGCAGACGTTACCGAGCTTATCGATAGATTATTAAGCGAAAACTAATGACTATACAAATAATTGTTTAACCTATTAAATGGATTAATAACATGAAGAAGATTTTTACTTTTGCAGTAAGTGCCCTCATGGCTTCGGCAGCTTGGGCTGGTGTGATAACCCTTGACTTGAACAAGCCCATCAATCCTGATGTGTTGAACTACAACGAGTATGGCATCTGGACCGAGTGCTACAACGACGTGGATTACACCTGGTTGGAGTTTGGTGACGATAGAGGCGAATTCATGCTCTCGCACCTCATCGATGGCGAAGGTGCCTCTTGGGGTGGTTATTACTGGGACGGTTTTACTCCCGCTATTGGTGGTGACCAGACCGACTACGGTATGCCTGGCAGCAGTGGTACGTGGACAACGATGTTTGGCGGCTGCATGGCTGGTGGCGGCTGTGTCATCAATGAGGATGGTACAGCATCTGCCGATCCCGATCAGCCCTATCTGGTGGGTTATTACAGCAACTGGGCTATGGAAGGACCCAGCAATCAGGTGATGTTTATGAATGCCGATGGAAAGATGGCTTTTGAGCCCGTGGGCGTTTATGTCTGCAACCATCCTTGGCCCTATTATGGCTGTGAGCATGGCGACGGTTTGGGCCGCGCTTTTGAGGAGGGCGACTATTTTGAACTCGTGGCACACGGTGTCGATGCAGATGGTCTGGAGACTAGTGTCAGCATCAACCTTGTGGAATATGTTGATGGCGAGCTCAACGCTCTTAACGACTGGACCTTCTTTGACCTGTCAGAACTGGGCGAGGTGGTTTCGGTTTATTTCACGATGAACTCAACCGATTCTGGCGCTTATGGCATGAACACCGCTGCTTATTTCTGCATGGACAAGTTCCAGGTGAAGGGTGACACCCCGACAGCTGTTGAGAACATCAATGCCGACAAGCAGGTGGCTGGCGTACAGTATGTTAACATGGCCGGCATGACAAGCGACAAGCCCTTCGGCGGCATGAATGTTGTCGTTACCACCTACAGCGACGGTACCACCACTACCGCCAAGGTGATCAAGTGAACACACAGAGCAAATAGCTAATAGTATATAGTAACCATGATTCTGGGGATGCGTCCCGGTGGGTCTGCCAACCACTAGGACGCATCCTTTTTTTGTGGTTTTGGGGTGTCCTACCGGAAACAATAGTTTTAGTTTCACCTTAATAATATATTATTAAAAGATGTGGAATGCAAAAAAATCTACCTGTGAGCGGTCTCTATTTCGATTTATTGAGTTACCTTTGCAGCCGATTTTAAAATAGAGTACTGATATTATGGCAAAAAACCTAGTGATTGTCGAGTCCCCAGCCAAGGCGAAGACTATCCAGAAGTTCTTGGGAAGTGATTATAAAGTGATGTCAAGTTTCGGACACATCCGCGACTTGCACAAGAAGAACTTTAGCATTGACGTGGAGGACGGTTTTAAACCGATATATGAAATTCCTGAAGACAAGGAAGAACAGGTTAAGAAACTGAAAGTTGAAGCCGATAAGGCCGATACCGTTTGGCTCGCAAGTGATGAAGACCGCGAGGGAGAGGCTATTGCCTGGCACTTGTTCGAGGTGTTGGGTTTGTCACCTGAGAATACGCGACGCATTGTTTTCCACGAGATTACCGAGCCGGCAATCCTTGAGGCCATCGAGCACCCGCGCAACATCGACCTCAACCTGGTGGATGCCCAGCAGGCCCGTCGTGTGCTGGACCGTATCGTGGGATTTGAGCTCTCACCCGTGCTGTGGCGCAAAATCAAGCCCGGACTCTCGGCTGGCCGCGTACAGAGCGTTGCCGTAAGGCTCGTTGCTGAGCGGGAAAAGGAAATCAAGGCCTTCAAGAGTGAGCCCTATTATCGCATCGCTGCACAATTTGCCAATGCCCAGGGTAGCGAATTCGCTGCTGACCTGAATAGCCACATGGCCGACCACGATGCGGCAATGGAATTCCTTGAGGCTTGCAAGCAGGCTCAATACAAGGTGTCGGCGGTAACTGTTAAGCCACTCAAGCGCGCTCCGGCGCCTCCTTTCACCACTAGCACGTTGCAACAGGAGGCTGCTCGCAAGCTTGGCCTCTCGGTAAAGCAGACCATGAGGCTCGCACAGCGCCTGTATGAGGAAGGTCTGATCACCTACATGCGTACCGACTCGGTGAACCTGAGCAACCTGGCGCTGAATGCCATCAGCAAGGAAATTAAGGAGGGAGTGGGAGAGGAATACCTCAAGGTGAGACGATACCGCACCACCAGCAAGGGCGCTCAAGAGGCGCACGAGGCCATCCGACCCACCTACATCAGCAACCACACGATCACTGGAACTCCTCAAGAGAAGAAGCTCTATGACCTCATCTGGAAGCGCACCATCGCTTCACAAATGGCCGATGCACAGCTCGAAAAAACAACAGCCAACATCGCCATTGACGGACGCAAGGAGTACTTCGTCGCCGAGGGTGAGGTAGTCAAGTTTGACGGCTTCCTCAAGGTTTACTTCGAGAGCAACGATGACGCGCCTGCCACGCCACAGGATGTGCACACCCTGCCTGCACTCAACAACGGAGACGTGGTGGATGCCGTGGCAATCAACGCTATCCAGCGCTACACACAACAGCCCAACCGTTACACCGAGGCTTCCCTGGTGAGACGTCTCGAGGAACTGGGCATTGGACGCCCGTCAACTTATGCACCCATCATCTCCACCATTCAGGAGAGGCAGTATGTCGAGAAGGGTGAAGACAAGGGCCGTAAGAGGGAATATGAGATCATCACCTTGAAGGGCGGCAAAATCACCACGGGCAAGAAGAGCGAGCTCTTTGGCGTTGAGAAGGGAAAACTCATCCCCACCGATGTGGGCATGGTGGTCAACGACTTCCTGGTGAAGTATTTCCCCTCAATTATGGACTACAACTTCACAGCTAAGGTGGAGAATGAGTTTGATGAGGTGGCTCAGGGCAATGTCGTTTGGAACAAGGAGATTGCCAACTTCTACAGCGATTTCCATCCCGGTATCAGCAAGGTCTCGGCCCTCCGTTTGGAGCACAAGGTCGGCGAACGTCTCTTGGGTAACGATCCCAAGACCGGGCTGCCGGTTATGGTGAAGATTGGACGCTATGGGCCTTTGGTTCAGATGGGCAGTGCCGACAATGAGACAAAACCCAGATTTGCTTCGCTCCAGAAAGGGCAGAGCATAGAGACCATCACGCTCGAGGAGGCCGTCAAGCTCTTTGAACTGCCGCGTGACCTGGGTGAGTTTGAGGGTGCAATGGTCACCATCGGTGTGGGACACTTCGGCCCTTATGTGAAGCACAATGGCAAGTATGCTTCGCTGCCCAAGGAGTATTCGCCCACTGCCATCACACTGGACGAGGCGGTGCAGGTCATCTTGGCTCAGCGCGAGGCCGAGGCCAAGAAGGTCATCAAAACCTTTGACGAGGAGCCTGAACTCAAGGTGCTCAACGGGCGTTACGGTCCTTACATCGTTTACAAGAAACAGAATGTGAAAATTCCCAAAGGAAAGGACGCCGAGTCGCTCACCCTTGAAGAGTGTCGAGAAATCGTTGCCGATGAGGCTAACATCCCTAAGAGTGCGGCCCGTAAACGCACAACGCGTGCGCGTTCTACCGCTAAAAAAACCGATAAAAAGGGATAATCGAATTCAATCAATACTTTAAGGTGCGTGGTGCAATACGTTGTCACGCACCGTTTTGTTATTGTGATAATAATCTGTTTTAAAATAAAACCAATCCAAATAGCAAAAATAATCTGCTTTTTTTCACGCTTATTAGAAAAATTCATCGTAATTTTACCGACTGAATGAGGTGATTCAAGGCGGTTTATAGCCGGAATGAAGTCATTCAAACAGGCGCAAAATATCAATAATCAAAGGTTTACAATGCAAAACTTCAAGTGAATTCGAGGTTAAAATTGCGCTGATGGTGGCCAAGAGCCACAGGAATCAAGAAAACAACTAAAACAAACCAAACAAAAACAGTAGAATTATGTCTTTTTTCAAATCCATCAAGAGCGCTTTTGGCTCCGACAGTGATGACTATGATGTGTATGGTCAGCCCACGACCTTCGTGAACCCCTTCAGCAAGGATAAGAATGTGGCAGAGCACGAACGTGATAAGGAGGAGGAAGTCCATATCGAAGTCGATAAAAAGGAAGAGTATGCCATCGATGCCGAATATGCCGATAAGGCTGCTAAGCTCATGAACGAGCATACTCAGGCCGTCATCAATATGCTTAAGGGCAACTGGAAGAAAGAACGCGAGGAGCTCATGGCAATGGTTGAAGAGGCCAAGAAGAACATTGAGGAGTCCAAGGAGAAGATGCAGGCCAATGAGGCCAACAGGCGTCAGGCACAGACCCGTGCCAACGACCTTGCCTCTAAGGTCGCTGAACTTGAGGCTGCGCAAGAAAAGCTCGATATCGAGAAGAAAAGTCTGGAAAGCCGACTCAAAGCGATGGAGGTTCGCAACGAGAATGCCGATGAGCTGGACGAAAAGGTTAAAGAACTGAACGCCACCATCGAGGACCTGCAGCGTCAAGTGGCTGAGAGGGACGCCGAGATCGAGCGCCGCGATAATATGCCGATGCCTGCCGATGACGGACCTACAATTGACGACCTCAACCAGCAGATTGAGCAGCGTGATGAACTCATCGAACGGATGAAGGCAAACATCGACGACATGCAGCAAAAGATTGATGCCGCAGCCGAGGAGCTGAAGGGCGTCGAAGAACTCCAGAAGACAATCGAGCAAGTCGAGGAGTTCAAGGATAAGAAGAACTCTGAGATTTCATCACTGCGACAGCAGATCATTGACCTGCAGAAGCGCGCTTCAGAGTATGATGAACTGCGCAAGGCTCACATCGTCCTCAAGAATGATAATGAAGGCCTGCAGAAGACCATTGACCAGCTGGAGGCCGCTGCCAAGCAGAACGCCGAGGTGCAGAACAGGCGCAGCATCGAGACCGGCAACACCATCGACAGCTTGAAGTCGCAACTCGCGTCAGCCAACGCTATGGCCGAGGATTTCAAGCGCAAGTACAATTCGCTTAGCGTCGATGGCAATGAGCGTGCCGCCAATTTTGCCAAGATAACTGCCGAGCGTGACGACGTCAAGGCCGAGCTCAGGCGCACACAGGTCACCTTGCAGAAAAAGCAGCACGAGGCCCAGGCGATGATGGATGCACTGGCCGACAAGGACCGTCGCATCGCCGCCCTCACCCAACAGGTCGAGGAGATGAGTAAGGCTGCCGCAAGGGTGCCCGAGGCCGATTCGGCTTTGCAGGACGATCCCACAATGCCCGCTATCGACGATATCGAGTGGGCCGATGACGGCTCCATGCCTCCTCATCCCGGTGAGGATCCCCGTCAGCTGTCATTGTTCTGATAAGATTACATTATTAAATTAATAAAATATGGGGCGTGGTCACGTGTGGCTCGCCCCATTTTGTGAGCAAAGGGTAAAAATGTGCCCAAAGGGCCATTTTTAAGCGAAAAACGGCCAAAATTGCCATCGAACTGTTAACGTACGTTATTTTTAGAAGTTTTTTACCGAAATATTTGGCCGGTTTGCGGAACGGTTATACTTT
>CACYAW010000051.1 GCA_902772455.1 uncultured Bacteroidales bacterium | reverse complement strand
ATTTCTTCATGATAATAAAAATTAAAAAATGAGTAATGAATAACTGTGAAAACTCAAAAAAGCGCCATTTTAACGGGAAATTTCAGGATTCCCGCTGGTTTGGAAATGGCATTTTAGTAGGAAGTGAACGTGCCCTCGTAGATGTTTCCCGAGGGGGATTCGATGGTGATGACGTGGAGGCCAGGCGCCAGCGATGAGATGTCGAAGGTGTCGTAGCTGCCGTCGACCTGAGTGGTAAGTTCGACAATATTGGTCACAGGCGAGGTGATTTCCACGTCATAGTAGTTGACTACCCCGCCACCGTCGATCAGAATCCACTGTGACTTATCATTATAACAATAATAAGCCTGTGGAGCGTCGGGACACGTGGGCAGACCAGTGCGGTCATTAATCGAATTTTTGTCTTTCAATATTATTTGCTCAGGTGCACCAAATGCAAATAAACAAGATAGAAAGGAACAAGAAATAAATACAAAAAGTTTCTTCATGACTATTGTGATTTAGTTGAATTCATCCACAAATATATTATAAAATTTTTCAGGCACTTCTATTCTTTAACCACATAAAAAAAGTCACATCAGTCACATTTTATAATTTGCTAAGAATAAGGTAATTAATTTACTAAAAGTGGCAACATTTGTCAAAATACGCCCTAAAGATGGTCATTTTTTGCCAAATTTGTGGCTCAATTTACGAAAATCTGACCAAGAAAAACTATTATTTTCAGTAGGTTTAATCTTGCTGATTTTTTCCCATCAGGCTATTCACATAGTCCTGAAGTGGCATGTCGAGACCCATTTTTTGAGCCAAGATCTTGCGTTTGCTAAAGACGTATTTGGGTGAGTAATTCAGGATGATGGCAATTTCGGCGTGGGAAAAGCCGCAGCATGTGAGTTCGAGAAATTTCAGATCCTTTTCTTTCAGGCTGTACATTTGCTCAAGCTTTGATATGATGCCGCCATGGTTCCTGTCAAGGAAACCCCGCAATTCGTTCCAGAAGTCATCGTTTGCAACATCGACGATTGTCTCCTGAACCTGCTGCGCCAGATGGGGTGCGGCCTTAAGAGCCCCTTCGTGTGTTGCGGCCTTGATCAACGCCACCAAGTTGGATAGCAAACGTTCCACGACAACACTCTTGGCGTCAAGTTGGCCGAGCAACTGCTCGAGACTAGCGCTATTGGCTGTTTCTGACAAAGCGATGATGGCTTTGATGCGGCGCAGACGTTGAAAAAAGGTCATGCTAAGTGACAAAACCACAATTAAAGCGCCCACAGCGAGCAGGATTATTGCCCAGCGGAGATAGCTGATTCTGGACATGTTGTCTGCATTACTGAGACGGTTGAAGTCGTTCTCGATCCTTTCGATGCCGAATCTGTCGCTGCAATTCATAATGGAATCTGAGATGCCGCTGCTGACTGCTGTAAGCCGGTCACTAACGTCTGCATTTCCCTCATGTTGCGCAATGATCGAGAGTATTTCGAGTCTCCTTACCGTAATACGTGCTTGATCAGCCTCACCCACAGAACCATCAACGGTTGCCAAAAAAAGATTTGCTGAGTCCAGTTTGTTTTCCTTGGCATATAGATAGGCCAGGTCAAGCAACAAGTCATTATTGATATAGGGCTGGAAATCTTTGTAACATTCAAGGGCCATCTGTTTAGCTTGATGAGATGATGAGTCAGAGCGCGACAACTGCCTGCAACGGAGCTCTATCATATAGAATTTCATCTTATCATCCTGCAATTCATTAGCAAGGTTAATCGCTTTGCGGAAAATAGTATCTTGCCCAACAAATTTGGTAATACCATTAATCATATACATCCGGCAGAGGTTCTTTAGCTGCATTTTCTTGTTATCTGCCAGTATGTGGTATCTATAGGCGATTTGGTACTTCTCAAAACATGTTTGCTCATTACAGTTATTAAGTCGGTATAGGTCGGCGATGCGGGTATTGATTTGGCCCAGGTTGAGGTAGTCGGTGGTGTCGGCGGCGGCTTCGGCGGTCTTGTAGTAGTACATCGCGCTGTCGACGTGGCCCAGCTCTTCCATGACGGCGCCCTTGTAGAGGGTGGCACGGGTGACTTTCTCGCGCTGGCCGCTGTGGGCGCGGTAGTAATCCATAGCGCGGGTGATGGCGCTGTCGTCGCTGGCGGTGATGTCCTGATAGGTCCTGTAGCGGGCCTGTGTCATGAGCAGGTCGCACTGTCGATGGCGGCGAGTGTGGCCAGGGCGCTGTCGGGGGCGGTCCACATCAGGCTGTCGGCCTGGACGAGCCGCGCGTCATAGCGCGCACGTCCACAACCCATAAACAAAGCCACTAGCACTGCCAGAAGCGGTATGTGATAAGTACGGAGCATCTTATCTTTAGTTGTTAGTTCTCAGGTTTTAGTTCTTAGTTGTTGGCAGGTGCCCACTAAAACTAGGGACTAGTTAGTTATATAACGTTAAAGGGCAAAAGTTTATTGTAATGAGGAATGAGGGTGCGGATGCTCTTTTAACTTTGACCTGCGGGCATCGCGAGCATTAAACTTCCAGCTCCTAAAGTAGGGCGGCTACTTTAGGAGCTGGAGTTATCGGAAATCATTTATCTATCAGTTCATAGGGGACATGTCGAAGCCCAGGCGCACGCCGTCGAACTGTTTGCTCAGGTCGCCCACCGTCTGCAGCGTGGAGTTGCCGCTCATGGCGGCGATAGCCTGGAGGACCTTCAACAGGTTCTTGCTCTCGAAGGTGAAGGCCAGTCCGCGGGTGGTGCGGGTGACGTAAACATTAGAGCTGAAAAGCATCGTCTTGACCTTGATGGTGGCGGTATTCGGGTCATAGGTGTAGGTGCCGTTCAAGGGAATACCCTTGACATAGGCCGCGAACTGATGATCCTGGGTGAACTGGAATTGCGTGTTCTGCGAACTGATACCCAGGGTGTTGTAAACGGGCAACAGTTTCTCCTTGCAGGTCTCGGCAGCTACAGCGCCACCGGCCTTGGCGAGCAGATTCTCGCTGGTGAACGCGCAACCGGGCTGGGTGTAGCACCAAGCGCCATAGAGCTCACTCTCGTTGACCTTGACACTGCCGATAACCAAGCCCAACAGGCCATCAACGGTATTTTGTGAGCCCAGCACGCCCAGGATGCCGCCCAAAACACTGCCCAACGTACCGCCACTGGCCGTGCCGTCGTCACCGCCACCCAAGCCACCGAGTCCACCAAGGTTACCGAGCAGTCCCGTTTCACATCCTGAACAGAGCAGCATGACGGCTGCCAACAATGTGCTGTATATCTTTTTCATATTCTTGATGATATTAAGTTATTAATGTGGTTATTCACGGCAAATGTAATAAAAAAAGCCAAAAACCAACCCTCATAAATGAAAAAACGTACAAGATGCCTCCCTTTATCGGCAATCAGGGCGCATTATGGCGAACCTGCGGAGATGGGGCTGGCATCGTGCCAGACAACATAACAGGCATGAAATCATGGTGATTCCAAGTTTTTTGGGTACCTTTGCCCGTGACGACACCATCACAAACAGAAGACGAGATGATAACCACGACAGGCTTCAACGAACTAAAAGACACGGTAAAGTACCTCGAGGAGGTACCCTATGACGTGACGCGCAAGACGCTGTACACGGCCGCCGAACTGTATGAGGGCTTTGACCCTGACAACGAGGACAGCTATGAGCGGTGCTTTGACAGCAAGGTGTATGGGCAATACAAAGCGATGGGGCAACACGCCACCAACGTGAACGAACTGCTGGCTCGCGTACTGCACGACCACGGCATCCACACGGCCCTCGCCCGCTTCTTCAAGGAGTATGACCACCGCCGCTGCGTGGGAGTCATGGGAGGACATGCCCTGCTCAGGACCGACAAGATGTACCGCGAGATCGCACTCCTGAGCCAGCGGCTCACCCAAGAGGGTTTTGTGATGATCAGCGGCGGCGGACCCGGCGCCATGGAGGCGACCCACCTGGGGGCTTGGATGGCGGGGCACACCGCACGGGATCTGGACAACGCATTGTCGATGCTTGCCGTGGCACCCTCGTTCCGGGACCAGGGATGGCTGTCATCGGCCTTTAGTGTCCTCAAGCGATATGCCCCAGGGGAATATGTGAGTCTGGGAATCCCCACGTGGCACTACGGACACGAACCCTCCACGCCCTTTGCCACACATATCGCCAAATTCTTTGAGAACAGCCTCCGCGAGGACAACATCCTCACAATGGCCTTTGGTGGAATCATCTATGCGCCGGGCAGTGCGGGAACGCTGCAAGAGATCTTCCAGGAGGCCGTGCAGGACCATTACCTCTCCTACGGTTTCGCCAGCCCGATGATCTTCCTGGGTACAGAATTCTGGACCTGTGAAGTGCCCGTTTACCCCCTACTGCAACGGCTGATGAAAACGGGTAAATACAAGAACCTGCTGCTCTCGGTCACCGACGACATCGACGAGGCGACCGCTATAATCAAGCGTTTCCATGCCACCAACGACTCGGCGGCAACACTCTAAAACAAAGCCAAGTTCGATTGAATCATTAACAAGGCATCAACGATTTAGCCATCTGAGGCATGTAGGCTGTGCCATAATTCGCCTCAGGATTTTCAATCGGTCTATCGGCCGAGAACCTTTAGCTCGGCGAAGCCAAATTAAACATAATTATTAACAAAATCAAAATAAATATTTATAATATTTGATTTATATACAAATTTTGTTTAATTTCTCCGCGCGAAGCGCGGTCATTAATACAAGCTTGATTTATGACACGCCGCCATCGTTTGGCATTATCTATCCCACGTTAAACGCAGCCTTATCCAACCTGTAAAGTCCCCTCGGCGACGATACAGATGCGTCCGCCCACCCAGACGCCGCCTTCCCCGTCCACTGTGGTAGCCACCACGCTGGGACGATTCATGGCCTCGCCCTGCATGAAACGGCTCTCGCTGCCAGCAGAAGCCATTCCGCGCCGACACAGGTAATGCGTCAATGCGGCATTGGCGGTGCCTGTGGCCGATTCTTCGGGAATGCCATACAACGGGCCAAAGTTACGCACATGAGCCGTGTAGCCGTCATCGGCAAAGGCAAACGCATGTACCCCCACCACACTCAATTCCTGGCTCAATGCCGCCAGGGCAGCCATGTCGGGACACAAAGCGTTCAACGCCTCTACACTTTTCACGGGCATGATGATGTCGGGCAAGCCCGTCGTGATGATTTCGACAGGCAGTTCAGGCCACTCATCAGCAGCCTCAGGGGCCATGATGCGATGCAGCCTGTCAACATCCAGCGCCTGCTCGACATGCCGTGGCTGGGCCATCTGCATCATCACCTGGTCACCGACAATCACTTTCAGGTCACCTGCCAGCGTGTGGTTCATGCAGGTCGCGCCATCGGTCACGACGCCCAGGCGGCGCAACAGCCCGAAGGTGGCGATGGTGGCATGACCGCACAAGTCCACCTCACCGCATGGCGTGAAATAGCGCACCGTGAACTCAGTTGGCCCCTGCTGGCGCACAAAGGCCGTCTCGCTGTAACGCAACTCGGCAGCCACTTGCTGCATCAGCTTCTCGCTGGGGAAATCGCCGTCCAGCAGCACCACTCCGGCAGGATTGCCGCCGAAGGGCTCGTCGGTAAAAGCGTCAACAATATAGTACTTCATAGCCCGTTACTCAACAATGACCGTTCGGGTCGTGTAGTTAGAATAAACAATAATCTGGATGCCCTTCTCATCCTTGCTCACAGGCAACCCCTGCAGGTTGTAGCGCGCCACCTCCACGGCTTCCTGGGAGTCATCGATGATACGTTCCACACTGTCAGGATCGGGATAAAGCGCCACGCGCGACAGCAGCACCACCTCGCACTCGGCCGAACAGCTCATCTGGTCAACGACAAACCCTTCTTTGGCCAGCAAGTTGAGCACCTTGCCCATGGTCATCGCCTCACTGCCATAGCTGTCGTAATGCGACTTGATGCCCTGTGGCAGGTCTCCCGTCAGGTAAATCTCCTGGTAAATTGAAGAGTAGATATGGTCAGCCACCACATTCACATAGCTGCGTTGCGCCAGCGCGGCACTCACCATGCCCATCAGCGCCATAGCCAAAATAACCAATCTCTTTTTCATCATGTCTGATCTGTTTTAGGTTCACTATTGTGTATTGTCAGGCAACAAAGTTAAGTCTTTTTCCCTAACTCCACCCCACTCTACACTAAAATGTGATAACAATCAAGCAAATGCAATCGCCAGTTTACCCATGATTGCCCGCGCAACAGAGCTATCTGCGCGAGTTTCGGCAATTCAAGGGTTCATCACCGTTCCAGCACGGGTATTGCGAGGTGATAAAGATGAAAAAATGTCAAAGATGGAATTTTGTCTGACAGATTTCAAGTTTTTTCTTTATCTTTGCAGCCAACTTTACTCTGAACACATAAAAAGATAGCAATGGTTTTCACGATACATACCCACAGAACGGCTTTATATACTATACTGATAACAATGGCATTGGTTCTCCTGCCCGTGACGGGAGAGGCTGCTCCGCAACAAACCGACATCACCAAACCCACCCGCGAGCGGGTGAACAAGAACAAGGCCGCCGACAAGAAGGACGACAAAAAGGCTGACAAGAAGGCTGAGAAGAAGGCTGAGAAGAAAGTTGACAAGAAAGATGACAAGAAGCCTGAGGCCAAACCCGTCACCCCCAAGAAAGAGGAGCCCAAGCCCGCCGTAGCCACCAAGAAGGAGGAGCCCAAGCCTGCCGCTGCTACCAAGAAGGAGGAACCGGCAAAGCAATCCACCAACGACACGACTACCAAGAAGGTCGAGCCCGCCAAGTCCAAGGTTCCCTCAACCGTCAATCCCGACAACGTCCAGTTTGACGGCATCGACATTTCCAAGCACCAGGGTACCATCAACTGGGAAGAACTCAAGAAGAACCAGAAGATCAAATTCATCTATATCAAAGCCACCGAAGGATCGGATTTTGTCGATCCCAGCTATCGCGACAACATCCGCAACGCCCGCAAGCACGGCTTTAAGGTGGGAAGCTACCATTTCTTGTCCACACGCTCGGCAGCGACGACACAGTTCTACAACTTCATCCGCACCGCCAAGCGTGAGGATCAGGACCTGTTGCCCATTATCGATGTCGAGAAAATCAGCCCGTGGAGCCCACAACAGCTGCGCGACAGCGTCAAGGTATTTGCCGACCTGATTGAGGACTATTATGGCTGCAAACCACTGATTTACACGTCCGAGAAGTTCTTCACTTCGAATCTGGGACGGGCCTTTGCCAACTACCCCCTATTCATCGCCAAGTATAGCGACAACCAGCCCAACATCGGCTACAAGTGGATCTTGTGGCAGTTTACCGACCGAGGACTGTTCAAACCCGTTAAGGGAAATAATGGCAAGGTGGACATGAGCCGTTTTGCCAAGGGCTACTCAATTAACGACATCCTGTATGTGCCCAGCAAGCACAAGCCCAAAACCATCAGCGTCAAGGATGCTGTTGACCACAAGGAGAAGCCCGAGAAGGTCAACATGACCGAGCAAAAGCCCAAGGAAACGCCAAAAGCCAAGGAAGCGCCTAAGCCCTCTAAAAGACAACAGGAAGAGGCAAAAAAACAAGCCGAAAAAGAGAAAAAGGCTAAAGAGCGCAACAAGAAACTAGCCGAAGAGGAGGCCAAGAAAAAAGCTGAAGCCCAAAAGAAGGAACAGCAGAAGGCCGAACAGCTAAAGCGAGAAAAAGCAAAACAGCAGGCTAGAGAAGCCGCCGCCAAAAAGGAGAATGAGGAAAAAGCCAAACGCAAAGCCGAGGCACAAAAAGCCCGCCAGCAAAAAGCCCAGCGTGACGCACAGAACAAGACCAACAAGTCTAACAAGAGCGCCAACCTGATCAACTCTTCCTCATCGTCCAAACTCACGCAGTCGCAGCACAACGACAGCATCCGTAACGCTAAGTACAAAGGCCGTAAAACCAACAAGAGCTCGGCCGATAATGATTAAAACGGCACATACCGCCCCATCGCTGCCAATCGTAGCTCTCATGCTGATTGCCATGATGCTGTTGTCCTCCTGCAAGGACACAGCTAAGCGAACGGACGATTCGCAACGCAAATTGCCACCCCGCAACGAGCATGCGAAATATGACGGCATCGACATCTCCAGCTACCAGGGCTACATCGACTGGGCCAAGGTGAGCAGCGACAAGGACATCCGCTTTGTCTATATCAAGGCCACCGAGGGCGCCACTTACCGCTCGCCCCACTATGCCCACAACATCACTCAAGCCCGCCGTTACGGACTGCTTGTGGGCAGCTATCACTACCTGACATCCACCTCGACCATCGATGAGCAATTCAGGAATTTTTCCACCTATGCCTTAAAGACCGTCCAGGACCTGATGCCGATGCTCGACGTGGAAGTGCGCGGCAACTGGTCACGCAGCCAGCTCATCGACAGCGTGGGCAAATTCTGTGATTTGGTTGAGAATTACTATGGCGTGCAACCCATGATCTACAGCACGATGGGGTTCTACAACAAGAACCTGACGCCGCATTTCAACAAGCACAAGCTGTACATTGGCCGCTACTCCAACAGCGAGCCCGAAATCAACTGGGAAGGCGAATACACCATCTGGCAATACAGCGAGAGCGGCATCATCCCAGGCATTGACGCCTATGTGGACCTGTGCCGATACCGCAAGGACGGATGGATTGACGAAATCCTGTTACCGCAAGACTGAGTTTCAATAGACCGAATCGGTAGGAACCGGCTCGATGAGGTCACGATAGAGCTTCAACGAGTCGCTGGGCATCTTGTCGCTGCCCAAAATGGCGGGCATCAAATCCAGCGTCACTTCATAGGGCTTGTTGTTCATCATGTGCTTGGTGCCAAAAGTATCCATATCGGGATTGATGGCATAGAGCAGATTAAGCACGATACTCAGGATGAAGGCATACTTGAACATGAAAAGCAACGACCCGCCCAACTTGTCGATGAAACCCAGGTTGACCGCCTTGAGCGCACCCTTGAACAAGCGCATCAGCAGCCTGATGACCAGCATGACAATCAAGAAGGCAAAAGCCAGCGACACCGTCTTGACCGTAATGGACGACAGCGGCCACTGCTCGGCGCTGGGAACGATGGCTAGGAACACGCTTTGGACCAGGTCGCCGCACTTGAAGCACAACACAATGGCCACAATCCACGAAACGATGGATGACAACTGGCCGATGACTCCCTTGCGGTAGCCCAGCACGATACCCCCAATCACAATCAATATCAATAAAGCGTCAACTAGTGTCATAATGCCGAATATTGGTAACTTAGACCGCAAAATTACAATAAATCCCATGAATTTGCTATCTTTGTAGCGTGATAATCTTAACCCTCAAGCGACATGGACCTCCAACTCTCAGCACCAGTCAGGGCTACCGCGACGATAGCGTTGCCCACATCCAAGAGCATCAGCAACCGCGCTTTGCTCATTGCAGCGCTGTGTGGTGACCGTCCGCAAGTCCTGCGGCCAGCCCTGTGCGACGATACGGCCGTGATGATCGAGGCCCTGTCGCAAAGCGGCGGCCATATCAATGTGGGGGCTGCAGGCACTGCCATGCGTTTCCTGACGGCCTATTTTGCCACACGAGAGGGCCTTTCAGTCACCCTTGATGGCGTGGAGCGTATGCGCCATCGGCCCATCGGCCTGCTGGTCGATGCCTTGCGCTCGCTAGGGGCCAGCATCGAGTACTTGGGGCAAGAAGGTTATCCCCCATTGCACATAACAGGAAAGGCCATGCATGGTGGCGACGTGGTGATGGACGGCGGCACGAGTTCACAATTCATATCGGCTGTGATGATGGTTTTGCCGGCCATCGGGGGCGGCAGCATCAGGTTGGTTGGCGACATCGTGTCGATGCCCTATATCCACATGACGGCAGCGGTGATGAGTGACATGGGAGCCCATGTGAACTTCACGGGCGACACTATCACCATTGGGAACGGCTACACAGGCAAGGACTACCTGGTCGAGGGCGACTGGAGTGCCGCAGCGCCATGGTATGCCCTCGCGGCCTTGCTCCCCCAGTCCCAACTCACACTCAATGGCCTTAACGCTGACAGCATCCAGGGCGACCGGCGCCTTGTGGAACTGGGACGCCAACTAGGCATCGCCTCACGCTTTGACGCCGCAGGTGTGACGCTGGACACCAGCCACTTCATCGGCTGTTGCTGTTCGGCCTTTGCCGACATGAGTGCCACTCCCGACCTGACGATGTCGTGGGCCGTGCTACTGTGCCTGCTCGAACGGTCGTTCCGCATGACAGGCGTGAGAACACTGCGACTCAAGGAGAGTGACCGTGCGGAGGCGCTGCGCGAGGAATTATCCAAGTTGGGCTATGTCCTGAAGATCGAGGGCGATGACGCCATTTCGTGGTACGGCGAGAAAACTCCTGTCACACAAGAGGCTCCTGTCATCGACACGCATGGCGACCACCGCCTGGCGATGGCGTTTGCCCCGGCAGCCGTGCGATTCCCCGGACTCATCATCCGTGATGCCGACGTGGTGAGCAAGTCCTATCCCGGTTACTGGCGCCATCTGGAACAATGCGGCTTCACTATTACCGCCCTCAACTAGCAAGCGAGCCTAGCCAAGGCCACAAATCATCCTGTCTCAAACCGCAATAAATATCAACTTAATCCAAAAGACTATGAACAAGATGACCTATTTATCCAAGATGATGTGTGTGGTGGCCATCCTGATGGCCGGCAACTTGTGGACAAATGCCCAGGATGCCGTTCAAGACAGCATGAGTGATGATTTCATGTATCTCGCACTCGACCACTACGAGAGCGACTTCGTGGCCGCTGAGGAACTCAATTATTACCGCAACTTCATGACGTTGGCTAACATTGACGACGCGAATGCCTTGACCATTGAACGCGTTGCCAGCGGCGAGGACTCGTTTACCCTGTACCGTTACGACGCCTATAGGCCTGAAACGCTGACTGTTGTTGCCTTCCTGAGACTCTTCGTCAATGACAATCATGTGATGTATGTGATTGAGTATGACGATGCTAATCAAATGTATCATCCTGCCGACAACATCACCGTGCCCACCCAGGGTTACCTTGCCGATAATAACGGCATCATCGACATGAGCGGTATCATGTTTGTGGACCGCTTCACTGCCGACGTTTCCATGAATGCGCATCCCGACCGTTATGGCTATGTCCTCAGGTCAATGGACGATGTGAAAAGCTCTAACGTTATTGAAGTGCCCGTCATGAAGGCTGCTGCTGACATCGAAGGCTTCTTTACCGAGCAGGAAGTGATTGAGGACACTGACGCCACCCTTCTCACAAGTGTCAAGAACGCTAACGTGAAAATGGCCGCCCAGCCCATGCCGAGCATCTACTACTACACCCTAGAGCGGGGTAATAATACAGTTCCCAACCAAGTCATTTCCCGGTTGCAGCGTATGACCGATGGCACATATATGGAGGTGTGCGACTATTCGCCTGATTATGGTTACGTGTATGAGCCTGGTATCATTTTCCGTCCCGACAACGAAGTCGTTATTGGAGAATATGGCGATTATATGAGTTATCTGGCAACTGTGTGGACTTTAGGTTTTGACCGTATGGATTATGAATCCAACTATGTTCATAACAGCTATGGAAGCCCAATCCTTAAGACCGGTGTAGCCAAATTCGACATGAATGTGTTTGGCGATGTTGACACAGGAGCCAGATGGTTTGACGAGGATGGCAACATATGCATCGTCTTCAACCCTGTTATCGATGTGGAAGCCGAGATGCCCAACTATGCCAGCGTCGAATATGAGCCCTATATGTACCGCGTCTGGGTATCATGTAACGGCATCCGCAACTACAAGGAGGACCCCAACGGTTATCCTGTCAATGATGTAGATGCTCCCCGCGACAACTTCCAACTTCTTGCCGAGGTGTATGACAATAATACTTCCATCATGTTGGGTAGTGAAGAGGGACAGGAACTGGCATTTGGCGCCACAGCCAACAGCTGCAATGACCATATTTCGTTCCTTGTACGTCTCTATTACAAGAAAGTGACGGAGGATGACGGCCCCATGTACTATGTGGTTGAGAAGAAGGGTGATTGGGATGTCTTCTATACGCCTGCTGACAATGGCGATGTCAATGGCGATGGGGCCATCGATATCATGGACGTGACTATCCTCATCGACTATCTTTTGGGCAGTTATGTCAACATCGACTTGACGTTGGCCGACATGAATGGTGACCACGTCGTTGACCTGAGTGACCTGACATCACTGATTGACTCGATATTGATGGGCAATTGATCAAATCCTTTATTCTAAATCAATTAGCGCCTTTTCGGCATAGAGTGGCCTTGATTAGACGTTTTGGCTGAGTAATTTCAACAAGACTCCTGAAGCTTGCAGCAACCGGGTCGTGGGATTGGCACAATAAATGCAATACGACACCTTGACAATGAAAACAAGACTATTTATATTGATGATCATTTCTTCACTGCTAGCAATAGAGACTACAGCGCGCACTTCGCTCGACCGCATTGTTGTCATCAGTGACACCCATCTGCTGGCTCCCGCACTGATAACACCGGGGGCTGCCATTGACCGTGCCGATGCCGGAGACACGAAAATGATGGCCCAGAGCGATGAGATCATGAATGCCCTTACCGACAGCATCATCGCGCTCAATCCCACCCTGGTTCTGCTCACTGGAGACCTCACCTACAATGGTGAACGCGCCAGCCATGAGCGCATGGCGCAGTATCTGGACAAGATGGCAAAGCATGGCATCCACGCCCTTGTCATCCCCGGCAATCACGATTGCAACAATCCCTATGCACGTCAATATGACGGCGACAGCACCACGGCAACGTCCACCATCACACGAGAGGAATTTGCCCAGATTTACCGTGACTACGGCTACGGTACCCAATCCCTGCGCGACCCGTCCTCGCTGAGTTATTGCTGCGAACCCGTCAAAGGGGTGGTTGTCATCGGTATCGACAGCAACATGGACGAGAAGAACACCCTCACCTGCCGTGGCGACAATGCCAACACCTACTATAACGGCGGCCGCATCAAGCCCGAAACGCTGCAGTGGATCATTGAACAGGCCCATAACGCTTGCCAGAAGGGCAAACGTGTCATCGCCATGATGCACCACCACCTGGTGCCGCACTTCGACCAGGAGGACCGCCTGCTGGCGAACTATATTGTCCAAGGCCATGACAGCATAGCGCGCCAACTGCTGGATGCGGGCATCCACACCGTTTTCACGGGCCACCTGCACGTCACCGATGCCGCCACTTACCATAATGCCGACCACAGCAGCGAACTTGTGGAAATCGCCACAGGATCGGCCATCTGCTACCCCTTTGCGCTGCGCACAGCCACGCTCGACAAGAAGCACCGCACACTCGACATCGACACACGCTGGCTCACCGCCACCACCAGCTGCCCCACCCTGCGCGAGCAAGGACGGCAACGCATCATCGCAGCTACTCCCGGTATGGCTGCCATGCTTGCCGACAAGGCGTGGAGCAAGGTGGGAGGACACATGGGACAGCTCAAGAAGATGCTGGAGGTGGGTGGCGGCAAGACGAACCTGCCCGAAACCTCACAACAGGCGACACAACTAGCCTTGCGCCATCTGAGCGAAGTGCTCTCGCGTGTCTTGCTTGCCGTCGTCGAAGGCAACGAACAGGAAAAGGACTATCAAGACATCATCGAGCAGGGCAAGAACGGCGTGCGCAAGATGATAGAAGAAGTAGCACCCGATCAGGCCGATGACCTGTGGGATTTCTTCCTGGCTGACGTCTATCCCAAACTGGAGCCTCTGGTTCGCAGTGTCCTGGAGGACCATAATGCCGTTGATGCCAATTCAGAGTCCCGCACCGACGACCTGCACCTCACGGTCAAACTGTAACACCTTTTTTGCAACAAACTGACCACTAGAGTCTGAAATCCCAATAATATTGACTATATTTGTGGGCATCAATAACCCAAAAAGTTTAGAATGATGGCCACAATGAAAAAACTGATAATCCTGGCACTGGCATTTATCGCGCTGCCAGTGCTTGCCCAGCGCACCCCTACTATGGGCTGGAGCTCATGGAACACATTCGCACTCAACATCAACGAGCAACTCATCCGCCAGCAGGCCGAAGCCATGCACCATAACGGCCTGCAAGATGCCGGATACCGCTATATCAACATCGATGACGGCTATTGGCAGGGACGTGACCCGAACGGCCACCTGCGCCTCAACACCAAGCTGTTTCCCCAGGGAATGCGCGCCCTTGTGGATTACATCCACTCGCTGGGCCTCAAAGCGGGTATCTACAGCGATGCCGGTGACAACACCTGTGGCTCGGGCAACCGTCAGGCGTGGGGCATCGGTGTGGGACTGGCGGGACATGAGGAACAAGACTGCAAGCTGTACTTCCGCGACTGGGATTTCGACTTCATCAAGGTGGATTATTGCGGTGGCTCGCACCTCGCCTTGGACGAGAAGGAGCAATACACACGCATCTCACAGGCCATCAGGAACTGCGGCAAGGCCGACGTGGTCTTCAACATCTGCCGCTGGGCCTATCCAGGCAACTGGGTTGCCGATATCGCCGATTCATGGCGGACAACAGGCGACATCTATGACAACTGGAAATCGGTGAAAGACATTATAGCCGAGAACCTGTGCATGAGTGCCTATTGCCACGACGGACACTATAACGACATGGACATGCTGGAGGTGGGACGCTCCATGTCAAAGACCGAAGACGAGACCCACTTCGGGATGTGGTGCATCATGTCATCACCACTGCTCATCGGGTGCGATATGGCCAACATCAAGCCCAGTGCATTGCGGCTGCTCACTAACCGCGACCTTATTGCACTCAATCAGGACCCGCTACACCTGCAGGCCTACGTGGCAGCCATGCTGGGAGATTGCTATGTGCTCGTCAAGGACATTAAGCAGTTCCAGGGCAAGGAGCGTGCGTTTGCCATCTATAATCCCAGCGACCGGGAACAGAACATCTCCCTCAAATTCAGCACCATCGACTTGGGCGGGCAGGTAGAACTCTATGACTGCTTTGCACAAAGCAGTGCCGGCACCGCCAGAGATTCATTTGCCATCAAGGTGCAGCCGCACGGGACGCGCATCTACCGCGCCAAAGCCGGGGAACGGCTGGAACGCAAGGTCTATGAGGCGGAAACCGCATGGCTCAGCCACTATCAGGAACTGCACCGTTGCGACCAGACCTATACTGCCTTCTACTTCCCCAAGAACGAGGCCTCCTGCGGCTATGTCGCCGCCACACTGGGCTACCGTCCGGGTAATGACCTGCAATGGAAACACGTCTTCGCCAACAAGGACGGCCACCGCAAGATGACCATCCACTACTTCTCGGGCGAAAACAGGACCATCAGGGTGGATGTGAACGGCGTGCACGCTGGAGCCGTTGATGCCAAAGGCAAAAACAACGATTGGAACACCCGCCGTAGCGTCACCATCGACATTGACCTGAAGAAAGGCGATAACACCATCAGGCTGTGGAACGACGGCGCTTGGCTGCCCGATATCGACGGCATGGAACTGGAATGAACTGACTGGGACGATTCTCCACACCACTATAATAAAATGAGATAACCGATGAACAATAACACCATCAAGATAGCCATCATCAGCGACCTTCACGTGATGGCGCCACAACTGCTGATTAACGAGGGAAAAGCGTTTGAGGAATACCTGAACCGCGACCGCAAGATGCTGCGCGAGAGTCTGGAGATTCTAGAAACCCTGGTGACGGACATTCTGGACCTGAAACCCGACTTGACACTGGTGACTGGCGACCTCACCAAGGATGGCGAGCGGTTAAGCCACGAACTGGTGGCGGGCCAGCTGCAACGCCTGGTGGATGCCGGTATCCAAGTGCTTGTCGTTCCCGGCAACCATGACATCAACAACCCCGATGCCCGATACTTTGACGGAGATAACACCACAGCCGCCGAGACCATCACGCGCAGCGATTTTGCCGAGATTTACAGGAACATGGGTTATGACGACCGGTCACGCCGCGACCCCGACACCTTGAGCTACTGCCGCGATGTGACCGACAAACTCACCATACTCGCCATCGACGCCTGCATGGACCGGTTGAACACCTTTGTCTCGCGAGGTGATGCACGCGACCATTGCAAGACCAGCGGCAGCCTTGAGCCATCAAGCCAACAATGGCTCGTTGAGCAGGCAAACGCCTCGATCGCGGCGGGCAAACGCGTCATCGCCATGATGCACCACCACATGGTGCCCCACTTCCACATGGAAGACACCCTGGCGGCACCCTACATGGTTGATGAAGCCGGCCAGTTGTGTCCACGCCTTGTGCAGGCTGGCGTGCACGTTGTCTTCACGGGGCATCTGCACATCAGTGACGTCAGCCAGACGAACCTGCGCGATGGGGAGATGGTCGAAGTGGCCACTGCGGCAGCGGTGGGCTATCCCTGCCAGTGGCGTGTCGCTACCTGCAACACGGCCACAGGCAAAATGCAGTTGCGCACGATTACACTGCACAGCCTGCCCTCAGATTCCGATTTTGGCGAACGTGCACAGGAAGTGTTCAAGAGTTGCATCCCCACCATGACGCGCGGCGTGCTCACCCGGTACTGGCCCGAAATCAGCCATGCCATCGACAACTACCGCAGCAAGCATGCCTTTATGATGCGCTATGTCGATTTACCGGGCACACCTGAGGATATTGCCAACCTATTGCTCAAATACCTGCAGGAACCCGTCACGCAAGCCTACATCGCATTTGCCGAGGGGAATGAAGGAGGCAAGGACCATCTCGCACTTGTCGAGCGGCTCATTGATGGCGTGAACCATGTGGTCAACAAGACCACAAGGGGCATATTGCGTCCACTGGCCAAAGCGGCATTGCGCCTGCGCGTCTATGGCATTGCCCGACTTGTGCTGCGCAGCATTCTGGAGGACCGCAACGACATTGGCACACAGTACGAGTCGGTTATCAACGACCACACGGCGATCGTCAACTTTTAGCGAAAAATAGCCTTCAATTTCTTTGATCTCTACCCTCAGCAGAAATCTGTTCAAAACTGGGAAATAGCCCTATTATTCTCAGTAACAGAATGAGTTAGCCATTTAATAGAATAATAAAATCTCTTTTCAATTGAGATTTATGAAAAATGTGGGCAAAAAACTATTTTTTTCTTAACAAATGCCCATTTTTTCTACTGAAACGAATAGTTTTAATATCATTTTGTCCATTTTATTGCCAATTTGTTTGGTTTGAATGGGATTTACTCTATATTTTTGCAAATACGTTATAATTAGAATCTTATCAATAACAACAAGATATTATGAGTACCCCCAAAATTGAACTTACTTCACGCGAAAAAGAAGTACTAGAACTGCTGTCAAATGGGTATAACAGCAAAGAGATAGGTGAGAAGATTTTCATCTCTTCTAACACTGTAGAGTATCACCGCAAGCAATTGTTGCGAAAGACCGGCTCACGCAATGTTGCAGAATTGATCGGTAAAGCATACCGCACAGGCCTATTGAAAATCAACGACTAACATCACCGTGTATTGAACGATTAAAGGCTATGCCGTTTAGGAGGCATAGCCTTATTTTTTGCATCATCGGATAACATCACACGCCCGCTACATCACGAATGGTAGCGGGCGTGCTTAGTTGGTGTCACGCAAGGGAGGCCCTTACGGGGACAAGCCTTGCTGTGTAAAGAAGTTTAGTTCTTCTTGAGCAGGTCACGGATCTCGGTGAGGAGTTCTTCCTGGGTGGGACCAGCGGGAGCCTCGGGCTCTTCCTTCGGTGCCCTGAGCTTGTTCATGAACTTAACCATCAAGAAGATGCACAGAGCGATGATGAGGAAGTCGATGACGTTTTGGATGAACAGACCGTACTTGATAACGGCACCAGTTGCCTCGGTTGCAACGCCAGCGGCAGCAGCGGCATTGCTGGCAGCATTGGTCACAGTCTCAACCGCACCATCGGCGCCCACGGTGCTAGCAGCATCCTCAACAATCTCGGTGACAGGCTTGATCTTGTACTCCAGGCTGGAGAAATCAATGTTGCCAGTGAACAAACCAATAACAGGCATGAGCACATCGTCAACCAGCGAGGTGACAATCTTGCCAAAAGCACCACCGACGATAACACCGACAGCCATGTCCATCACGTTGCCCTTCATGGCAAACTCTTTAAATTCTTTTACGAAACCCATAATTCTTTAAGATTAAAAAAATTAATATATAACGTTATCTATCACATCTATAGGTACCATTGCGGCTATAAAATCAACTATTAAACATTCTTAATTCAGATAAAATTTAGACATTTTGCCACTCTAAATCAAGATTATAAAAATATTTTCGTTAATTTTGCAGTCGCAAAGACTTACTTTCATAAAGTCAATGCAAAGATAACTAAAAATCTAAATAAGACTTAAGATATCTACATTATTTATTAAAAAATTATTAAAATAGTATTATGGAGAAAATTAAAATCGGTATTAATGGATTCGGACGTATTGGCCGTTTTGTATTCCGTTCAGCTTTTGAACCGGAGAACGTTAACGACATCGAGGTAGTAGGTATCAATGACCTGCTCGACGTTGACTATATGGCCTATATGCTCAAGTATGACACCATGCATGGCCGCTTCGATGGTACTGTGGACTATGACCTGGAGAAGAAAGAACTCATCGTCAATGGTCAGCACATCCACATCTACGCTGAGAAGGAAGCCCAGAACATCCCCTGGGGTGAGATTGGTGCCGAGTACATCGTTGAATCTACCGGTTTCTATCTGACCATGGACCGCGCCGAGCAGCACTTGAAGGCTGGCGCTAAGTACGTGGTTCTGAACACCGACAAGTATGCCGGTCAGACCATCGTGAGCAACGCCAGCTGCACCACCAACTGCTTGGCTCCCATCGCTAAGGTGCTGAACGACAGCTTCGGCATTGAGAGCGGTCTGATGACCACCGTTCACTCGGTAACCGCTACCCAGCGCACCGTTGATGGTCCCAGCGCTAAGGATTGGCGCGGTGGCCGTGCCGCTTGCGGTAACATCATCCCCAGCTCGACCGGTGCCGCTAAGGCCGTTGGTAAAGTCATTCCCGAACTGGATGGCAAGCTGACAGGTATCTCGATGCGCGTCCCCACCCTCGATGTATCGGTTGTTGACCTGACCGTTAACCTGAAGAACCCCGCCACTAAGGAGGACATCTGCGCTGCCATGAAGAAGGCCAGCGAGGGTGAGCTCAAGGGTATTCTGGGTTACACCGAGGACAAGGTCGTTTCGAGCGACTTCCTGGGTTGCGCACTGACCTCCATCTTCGACGCTGACGCAGGTGTTTACCTGACCGACAAGTTCGTCAAGGTGGTATCGTGGTATGACAACGAGATTGGCTACAGCCACAAGATGCTCGATCTCATCAAGGTGATGAAGAAGCACAACGGCTAATCCAACTCAGTTCATCCACTGATTTAAGAAACGTCCCCGCGATGCTCTGACGCATCGTGGGGATTTTTTTCATAAAAAAACATTAAAATATTTGGAATATAGACACCCGATGCTGTAACTTTGTAATCAGTAATTCAATTTTTATTAATCATCTAAAACTATTCACGACAATGAAGAAATGGAAATGCGTTGTGTGTGGTTACATCCATGAGGGTGACACACCTCCCGAAGAGTGCCCGCTGTGCGGCGTTGGACCCGAGGACTTTGAGGAAGTGACCGAATAAGTTCCCCACTCCACCAATAAAGATTACAATAACCACCTGTTTAACTTACTAACAAAAGAAACAACAACTGACTAACAATTATGGCTAAAAAATGGATCTGCACCGTGTGCGGTTATGTACACGAGGGTGACACCCCTCCCGAGAAATGTCCGCAGTGTAAACAACCCGCCGAGAAGTTCAAGGAACTCAAGGAGGATGAGGAAGTAACCTATGCCGCCGAGCACGTTATCGGCGTTGCCAAAGGCGTTGACCCCGAAATCCTCGCCGGACTCAAGGCACACTTCGAGGGCGAATGCTCAGAGGTGGGTATGTATCTGGCCATGTCACGCCAGGCCGACCGTGAGGGTTATCCCGAGGTGGCCGAGGCCTTCAAGCGCTACGCCTTTGAGGAGGCTGAGCACGCAGCCAAGTTTGCCGAACTGCTCGGTGAGGTCGTTTGGGACACCAAGACCAATCTGGAAAAACGCATGGCAGCCGAGGCAGGCGCTTGTGAAGACAAGTTCCGTATCGCCAAGCTGGCTAAGGCCCAGAACCTCGACGCTATCCACGACACCGTTCACGAGATGGCACGCGACGAGGCCCGCCACGGCCAAGGCTTCACCGGACTGTACAACCGCTTCTTCAAGAAGTAAGCATCCACAACACTACCAACAATCGCCTGGACTACCACTTGTTCAGGTGATTGTTTCTCTATGGACCAAGCATTGAGCGTCATGACAAGAGAACAGCAGATATACAAGGTGACACTGGCGGGCAGCGTGGGCAACGTGCTGCTGATGACCTTCAAATTCATCGCGGGCATCCTGGGACACAGCTCGGCAATGATTGCCGATGCAGTACACTCGCTGTCGGACTTTATCACCGACTTGATTGTGCTGGTGTTCGTTAAAATCAGCGCCAAGCCGCAGGACAAGTCCCACGATTACGGGCACGGCAAGTTTGAGACCTTTGCCACATTCTTTGTGGGACTGGCGCTGGTGGCGGCAGCCATCGGCATCATTACCACTGGAGGAATAAAGCTCATGGGCTGGATGGGTGGAGAGGAACTGGAGGCCCCAGGCCAGCTGGCCTTGTGGGCCGCACTCGTGTCACTATTGGTCAAGGAGGGACTGTTCCGTTACACCATACACTATGGCAAAGCGCTCGATTCCCAAGCCGTCATTGCCAACGCATGGCACCACCGCAGTGACGCCTTCTCGTCGATAGCCGCGGCAGTGGGCATTGGAGGTGCCATCCTGCTGGGCGACCGGTGGACCGTGCTAGATCCGCTTGCATCGATTGTGGTGGGCTTCATGCTCGTTAAGGTAGCCCTAGGCCTGCTCAAGGGCAGCATTGGCGAACTCACCGAAGAGTCACTGCCACAGGCTACCGAACGGGAAATAGAGGATATCATCAAGTCCTTCCCCGGCGTGTATGAGCCTCACAACCTGCGCACACGCCGCATCGGCAACCACATCGCCATCGAGACCCACCTGCGCATGGACGGCAAGCTATCGCTCCATGAGGCCCACGAGCGGGCCACAGCCATCGAGCACAAACTCAAGGAACGCTTCGGCCCCACTACCCATGTCTCCATCCACATGGAACCCACCAAGTGAGAGCCCTCAATCCCGCATCCCCCCCAAAAAAGTGAAATATTGCCACAAGAAATCCCTTGATAGCACAGCATAAAAACAATCCAAGCACCTGATTACCAAGTGCTTGGATTGTTTTTATTGTACTCCCGCTGGGAAAACTTTCTATAAATACCTATCAAATAAAGAGTAAATTCAATTCAACAACAACTATCAGTAAATCAATGCATTCTATTGTTACCATGCTTTGATAACGATTGATTGATTTTGATTCACTTGAATTTTTTTCGGGAATTTTTCGGGAAAAATGTTTGTATTCCCGAAAAAAGCACTACCTTTGTCGCAGTTCAATTAAATCGTTTACATTATGGCAAAGACTGAATTAAGGCTTTCAAGCAAGATTAGCAAGGAAACTGGCATGGGTGAAGTGCTGGTTAGATTCTTTCATAGTGGCATCGACCTCTATTCCAAAACTGGTGTGTTCGTCAATCCCGATTTCTTTGAGTACTACATTGACCGCGAGAAAACCGAGGGGATTGGTGTTAGTGTTCCCGACAAGGTCATGACCGCGACGCGGACTAAGGCCGAGAAGTGCGGCTACCTGCTAAGAGCAAGTGGTGTGGTCAAGACCGACAACCGACGCATCAAGACTGCTGACGTGATCTATCATGAGCAGCAGGGAGAGCGACTGGAGACCATCAGTAAGGTAATCATTGACACCTTTAACGCAGCCGACATCGACGCGGTTAAGGCTGACAAGACCTGGCTTAAAGTGGTGGTGGATAAATTCAACCATCCCGAAAGATACACCAAGAAGCCAGCGACTAAGGCAACATTCTATGAACTGGCCGACGAGTACCTGGAGAAGAAGCAGTTTTCCATTAGCAAAACAAAGTCAGTGCGGGTGCTTATTCGTGACGTGGCAAGGTATGAGGGATTCGTCCAGGCCACCGACAAGCAGCGCAAGAACTTCACCTTTGACATCGACAAGGTGACAAAGGAAGATATCGAGGACTTCATGGATTACTTGCGCAATGAGTGCAGATTGGCGCAGGAGTACCCGCAGTTATTCCGCAGACTGCTTAAACTGAATCCAGTGAGCAGCCACCGCAACGGACACCAAACACTTGAAGTGAGGGGTGAGAATTCCATCAAGAAACTTGCCAAGCATCTAAAGGCATTCTTTGCATGGCTTTATGAGACCGACAAAACCAAGAATCGTCCGTTTGATGGAGTGAAGATTGGTGCGGAAAACTATGGCAGTCCTTTCTACATCACCATTGACGAGCGCAACCAAATTGCCGACCATGACTTCAGCCATAGCAAGCACCTGGAGACGCAACGCGACATCTTCATTTTCCAGTGCTTGACTGGTTGCCGCGTCGGTGACTTGTTGAGCCTTACCCCCGACAACATCATCAACGGCATCTTGGTCTATGACCCGCACAAGACAAAAGGCACTGGCACACAAGCGAGAGTGCCACTGCATGACAAGGCAAAAGCACTTGTGCAGAAGTATGAGGGCAAGGATAGGGCAGGTAGGCTCTTTCCGTTCATATCAGCGCAGAAGTATAACGATGCTATCAAGGTTATCTTTACCCAGGCTGGCATCACACGCAGTGTGGTAGTCCGCAACCCCAAGACTGGCGAGAGCGAGACCCGCCCCATCAACGAGGTAGCAAGCAGCCACCTTGCCCGCAGGACGTTCATCGGCAATGCCTACTTCATGGTGAAAGACCCTAACATCATCGGCAAGATGAGCGGTCACGTCGAGGGGTCAAGGGCATTCACCCGCTATCGCAACATTGAGGACGAGACACTCCAGGACGTTATCAATCAAATCGGTTAAAGGCATGGAAAGGTTAGATGAAAACTGGTTGCTTCGTGAATGTCCTGGAGCATACAATGGGGGATATTCAATCAGTGTTAGCGGTAATTGCATGGATAGCAACCGCAGTCAACTCCGCATCAAAGACGGAAACGATTTGGCCATTAAGAGAATCCCCATTGACGTTCTGCTCCATAGCGGCAATTACATCAACAAGCCAGTAGTGGTCACTATTGATGGAGTGCCGCGCCCAATAGTCAAAGAGTTTGTCGGTTGTAGACGTTTTGCCCCAATGGTGAGATCAGCAGC
>CACYAW010000050.1 GCA_902772455.1 uncultured Bacteroidales bacterium | reverse complement strand
AAGGCCAGGATGTGGGTGCAGATGCGGTCCAGGAACCAGCGGTCGTGGCTGATGACCACGGCACAGCCGGCGAAGTCTTCAAGACCTTCCTCCAGGGCGCGCAGGGTGTTCACGTCGATATCGTTGGTGGGCTCATCGAGCAAGAGCACATTGCCCTCCTCCTTCAATGCCAATGCCAGTTGCAGGCGGTTGCGTTCACCACCCGAAAGCACGCCGCACTTCTTCTGCTGGTCCACGCCGCTGAAGTTGAAACGCGACAGGTAGGCACGGGCGTTGACGTCACGGCCTCCCATGCGCAGCAGTTCCACACCGCCCGAGATGACCTCATAGACCGTCTTGTCGGGATCGATGCTCGTGTGCTGCTGGTCGACATAGACCGCCTTGACCGTCTCGCCGACCTCAAATACACCGCTGTCGGGTTTCTCCAGGCCCATGATCAGGCGGAAAAGGGTGGTTTTGCCGGCGCCGTTGGGGCCGATGACGCCCACAATGCCGTTAGGCGGCAGCATGAAGTTCAAGTCGTCAAACAGCAGCTTGTCGCCAAAGGCTTTGGCCACATGCTGGGCCTCGATGACCTTGTTGCCCAAGCGGGGACCGTTGGGGATGAAGATTTCGAGTTTTTCCTCTTTCTCCTTGACTGTCTCGTTCAACAGTTTGTCGTAGCTGTTCAAGCGCGCCTTTCCTTTGGCCTGGCGGGCCTTGGGCGCCATGCGCACCCATTCCAGCTCGCGCTGCAGGGTCTTTTGGCGCTTGCTCTCGGTTTTCTCCTCTTGGGCGAGGCGCTGGGTCTTCTGCTCCAGCCAGCTGCTGTAGTTGCCTTTCCAGGGGATGCCCTCGCCGCGGTCCAGCTCCAGAATCCAGCCGGCCACGTTGTCGAGGAAGTAGCGGTCGTGGGTCACGGCGATAACCGTGCCCTCGTATTGCTGCAAGTGCTGCTCCAGCCAGTCGATGGATTCGGCATCGAGGTGGTTGGTGGGCTCATCGAGCAGCAGGACGTCGGGTTTCTGCAACAGCAGGCGGCACAGGGCCACGCGGCGGCGCTCACCACCGCTCAGGTGCTCGGTCAGCTGGTCGCCCTCGGGGCACCGCAGGGCATCCATGGCGCGTTCCAGACGGTTGTCCAGGTTCCACGCGTCGGTGGCGTCGATGATGTCCTGCAACTCGGCTTGACGGGCAAACAGCTTGTCCATCTTCTCGGGGTCCTCGTAGTACTCCGGCATGCCGAACTTGAGGTTGATGTCCTCAAACTCCTTCAACGTGTCCACCACGTGCTGCACACCTTCTTGCACCACTTCCTTGACGGTCTTGGTGGGGTCGAGCTGCGGGTCCTGGGGCAGGTAGCCCACGGTATAGCCCGGAGCGAACACCACCTGGCCCTGGTACTGTGTCTCCAGACCGGCGATGATCTTCATCAGGGTGGATTTACCCGCGCCGTTCAAACCGATGATGCCGATTTTGGCGCCATAGTAGAACGAGAGGTAGATGTTTTTGAGGATTTGCTTCTGGTTCTGCTGGATGGTTTTGCTCACGCCCACCATCGAGAAGATGATTTTCTTGTCGTCAACTGTTGCCATAAAAATCTTATTGTTTTGTTCCTGCTTGCAAAGGTAGTGTTTTCCCGTCATTATTGCAAACATGGGGAGGGAAAAATGTCTTGCCGCTGCAAGGCGGAGCCTGGCAATGCCTCGACCGCCTGGCGTTGAACTGGCGCTGGGCCGTTGAGGTATTGCGGGCCTGTGGCTCGTATGACGGTCACGGACGCTGGCCAGGAAGGTCGCGGGACTTGTATTGATTGATGATGGGGGCGTCGAGGTCGGCGGGGGAGCGGTGGGTTTCCTGTTGACGGTTAAAGGTGAAGTGGCCATTGGCGTCAATATCGTAGTGGTTATCCCACTCGACACGCCATATCTCGTTGATGCTGTGGTCTTTGAGGTAGAGGCTGGTGAGGGCCATCACGCGGTGCAGGATGATGTGGGTCTGCCCGTCGAAACGCAGCTCGGCATCAGTGGTGTAGAAGCGGTTGCCGCCAAAGCGCATGGGCCCCTGGTGCTCGCTGGTGTGGAATTCTCCCAAATCCGTATGGTCGATGATCACATCCTTGCTGTTGAGGGTCACGAGATACACTTTGAATTGGTTGGGGTCCTCACCTGTGGGTATCTTATAGGCTTGCAGGATGATGCCTTGACCTGCCGTGCGTGTGCCGATGAGCTGAGTCCCCGCGGGCACGTCGCGATGGGTTTGCTCGTGCAGGGTGAGACATTGCTCACGGGTGAGGGTAGGGAAGGCTGCGGAATCGGTGGTGTCGCGGCTCAGGATGCTGTGGCCCACCTGCACGATGTCAGGGAGGGTGTTCATCTGACGGGTGTCGGCGATGCCGCTGCAACTGCTTATCATGAGGATAGCTGCGAGAGTGATGATGGTTTTCATAATCATAAGTGTTTGGACAGGGGCTTGTCGTCCCAGGCTTTGACGATGGCGGTGAGCCATTGTTGGGCGCTGGCGTCATCCATGCGGGCAATCTCTTTGAGCAGGGCGGGCCGCTCTTCGGGCAGCAGTTTGAAATAAGCCATCAGACGGTTGTCTGGCCCGCGGTGGGCGGCCATCCATCGCAGGAAACGCTGCGGATTCATCTTGTAGAACAGTGTCACGTCCCATGGGAAGGGGTTGAACGCGTACTCGGGGTCATAGGAGGAACTGATAAGCCCGGCATATGCGTTCCACGTGTCCATGATGGACTCGTCATGCAACGAGCACACGAGCATGTCCCAAGCCTTGAAATCAAGCGCGGCATATTCATCGATGTTGCCTTGCTCGTTAACGACCTGCTGCTGGAGGAGGACGAAATGCCCCTTGTCGTTGATGACGTAGGATTGCCTCCATTGCTGTTGCCACTGCGGGGCTCCCTTGAGGTCGTTTTCGTAGTCCATCAGACATTGGCCCATCACGCGGTGCAGTGTCACGCTGTCGCTGCCCTCAAAGGTGAAGAAACTGTCAAGGGTGAACGATTGCGTGTCGTTGGGGTTGGACATGTCGCATCGCCATATCAGGTGCAGCTCGCGCGCATTGATGGCATCGAGCAAATGCCCGTTTTTGTCATAGGTGATCAGCTCCACGCAATAGCCCATGCCATTGCAGTCATAGTAGGCTGCCAGTGTGACACCGTTTCCCACATCACGCACGCCCAGCAGCATCCAGTTACCCATTTCATCCTTGAAGTTGTCGCCGGCAGGTGCCACGAGCGCCATGTATTGGTCATGGTCAAGGCGCTTGCCCGTGAGGTCAGCATCCTGCTGCTTCGGGTCTCCGCAATAGATATCGGGCAGGTTCAGACTGTCTTTCAGCAATAACTCGTCGTTGATGGTGATGCCCAGTTTGTCCATGAAACTGGATTGCGGATTTTCCACTTTGGCCTTGTCGGAACAAGCAGCTAGCCCAAGGGCAATCAGCAATGTGACGAAAATAATGGATTTGGTTGACATTTGTTTTTGCAGAATCGTTTTTTAGGTTTGACTTGACGCTGGTCAATGTGGTGCAAAGGTAAGCGATTTGGCACTCTCCAACAAGAGTGTCGGGGAAATTTTTGGCTTGTCATGGAGTTTTTTGTAATTTTGCGGGATAATGGAAGAACAAAAAGATATCACTATTCAGCATCCCGAGGTTTGGGAGTTGCTGCTCTCGATAGGCAACCAGCGGGTGGACTATATCCTGTACACACCGACAGTGGCCGGTTCGCTGATGATCGGGCATGTGGCCCGCATCGATGACTCGCTCCAGTCCCTGGAGGATGCGGTCTATGATACGCCCGAGCTGCTCAATGAGTACAAGCGGGTGAGGGTGATTGTTCATTCCCAGCACTTTGTGCTGCTGCCAATAGAGACTGCTGACGAGGACTGCACCGTGCTGGTGCGCTCGGCCTTCCCTGCCGACGACGGAGATGTTGCGGTGAATGCGCTGCCCTTGAGCGGCGTGAAAATCGCCTATCTGATGCCCAAAGGGATAAAGGCTTTCTTGGACCGCACGCTCAACTACCCGCAGCTGTTTCACCACCTGTACCCGTTGTGTGAGCACTTCAAGAGCCTGAATGATAGCGATGACATGTCCCGGATGTTCCTCAACCTGAATGCCGAGAGCATGGATATGGCCATCTATCGCAAAGGCGCCTTCCTGTGTGCCAACAGCTATCAGTTTACCAATGCCAACGATGCCGCTTTCTTTGCCTTGAACGCCTGGCGCTCCAATGGCTTGGACCAGCTGAGTGATGAGTTGCAGCTCATGGGCGACGGCACGATGCGTGCCGCCATGACTCCCATGTTGCGTGAGTTTGTGAAATATGTGATGCCTGCCGTTTATCCCGCTGTCGCGATGCAGCTGGGCCGCAATGCGATGCAGGCTCCGCTTGAACTGATATTACTTGCCCTATGCGAATAATCAGTGGAAAATATGGCCGTCGCCGTTTTGACGTTCCCACCAACATCACCGCGCGTCCCACGACCGACATGGCTCGCGAGAACCTGTTCAACGTCCTGGGCAACATCATTGACCTGGAGGGAACGACGGTGCTCGACCTGTTTGCCGGCACGGGAGCGATGAGTTTTGAGTTCCTGTCCCGAGGCTGTGCCCATGTCACCGCTGTCGAGAAGGCCCGTGTCCAGGCCGAGTTCATCAAGCGTGTCCAGCAGCAGTTGGGCGACCCTAACCTGACGCTGGTGCGTGGCGACGTGTTCAAGTTTGTGTCCACCTGCCGCCAGTCGTTTGACGTGATTTTTGCCGACCCGCCTTACGACCTGCCGCGTTTTGCCGACATTCCCAAACTGGTGCTCGACTCGCCCCTGGTGCATGACGGCACGTTGTTCATCATGGAGCATCCGCGTGAACATGACTTCAGCGCACTGCCTCATTTCTCGCAGCAGCGCGTCTATGGCAAGGTCAACTTTACTTTGTTTGAAATTAACAACTCCCGTGACGATAATGAATAGATTACAATCCTTGCGCATGGTCATGGCTGTGGCGTTGGCTGTTTTGGCGCAGTCCGTATCGGCCCAGCTAACAATTCCGGCCGATACGACATCTCGCTATGCTTCGCAAGATGTCGTCACTGCCGACCAGGTGAGCCAGCGTCAAGTGACAAATCCGCTGGAAGCCATTAACGGCCGTGTTGCCGGTGTGACGATCCAGAAGAGCAACAACGGCGCCGCTGCGATGAACGCGGTGCGTGTGCGCGGCACGACTTCAGTCACGGGCGGCAACGACCCGTTGATCATCATCGATGGCGTGTTTGGTGACCTGAGCACCCTGTCGTCGATATATCCGTCGGACATTGAGAGCTTCACCGTGTTGAAGGATGCCAGCGAGACTGCCCAATATGGCTCCCGTGGCGCGTCGGGCGTCATCGAGGTGACCACCAAGAAAGGGTCGGCCCACCGCACCACAGTCACCTATAACGGCAGCATCGGATTATCTCATGTGACTAAAAACCTGAAGATGTTAGATGCCGATGGCTACGTTGGCGCAGTGCGTGCCATGAGCCTTGTGCCTATCAATAAGGGCTACAGCACCAACTGGCAGGAGGCTATCGAACAGACCGCATTTCTGCAGGACCATCACGTTGCCTTCATGGGTGGCGGCGACCGTTCGGGTTATCGAGTCTCTCTGGGTTACATGAATCATGCCGGCGTTATCCTGCACGACAAATTGAACAACCTTACCAGCAACATGAACATGCACCAACGGATGTTCGGTGACCTGCTGACCATCGAAGTGGGGATGTTTGGAAACGTGCAGAAGAACCAAACTGCCGTGTATGACGTGCAGAAGACTTTCTATTCGGCCCAAGCGTTCAATCCCACCTTCGGGACATCGCGCAACGCCAGCGGTGGCTGGGATGGTTTTACTGATGCCAACCAGATCAATCACCCGCTGGCCCTCATGGATAGCCGCACACACGACAAGACGACCCACCTGAGCACTCATGCCAAGCTCACGTTCCGCCTTTCTAAGGAGTGGACGTTGGCTTTGTTCGGCGCCTATAGCCACAACGAGGTGGAATCAGCCCAGTTCCTGCCTACGAGTATTTGGAGCGGAGGCAGGGGTTATCGCAGCAGCGCCAAGACCGAGTCGTGGCTGGGAATGGCAACGACCACATGGGATAAAACCCTGGACAAACACCATCTCAACATGATGGGACTGGCCGAGGTTGAGCAAGACATCCATACCGGTTTTTATACCACCACAACAGGTTTTTCGACCAATGCTATCGGTATCGATGCCATCCAGTCGGGGGCGGTGACCCTGTGGGATGGCACGGGCAGTTACCGCAACGCCCCGTCACTGGCCTCGTTCATGGCCAGGATTACCTATGACTATGATAGCCGTTATTCGCTGACGCTGACGGCGCGAGCCGACGGCACGAGTAAATTCAGCAGCAATAATAAGTGGGGATTTTTCCCCTCGGTTTCAGCTTCATGGAACTTGGGCAACGAGGCCTTCCTGAACAGTTGCCAATGGTTGGATGACCTGAAGTGGAACATCGGCTACGGTTTGGCCGGCAACCTGGGCGGTGTGGACAGTTATATGACGCACAATCTGCTCTCTCCGGCAGGCATCGCGCCAGTGGGAGAGCGCCTCGTCGTCACTTTTGACGAGTTGCGCAACGCCAATCCCGATCTCAAGTGGGAAGTGAAACGCAGCTTCAATACCGGTGTGAGTGCCGCATTCCTGGGCAACCACATCATCGCTTCACTCGACTTCTACACGTCTAAGACGACCGACATGCTCTATCTGTATAATGTGGGCGTGCCGCCATTTGTTTACAACAAGCTGCTCGACAACTTGGGCTCGATGCGCAACAGTGGTGTCGAGCTGGCCTTGGGTGTGACGCCGTTGAACACGCGTGACATGGAACTGAATCTCAATGCCAATATTGCTTACCAGTACAATAAGTTGCTGTCGCTGAGCGGTTACTATAACGACTACTGGCTGGAAGCCCCAGGTGAGGTGGACATGGTCAACCTCAACGGAGCGGGATTTCACGGTGGAAATAACCACATCGTCTATCAGATTGTGGGACAACCGTTAGGCGTATTCTATCTGCCGCATTGCACGGGCCTCAAGAGCGACGGGGCGGGAGCACAGGTGTATGAGATCGCCGATCTGGACGGCTCGGGCGACATAGATATCGCTAATGGCAAAGACCGTCGCATCTGCGGACAAGCGATGCCCAAGGTGCTGCTGGGCAGTAACATCAACTTTCGCTATAGGCAATGGGACGTGGCGCTGCAGGTCAATGGTGCCTTTGGCCATAAGATCTACAATGGCACCGCACTCACTTACATGAACATGAACAGTTTGCCGGGCTACAATGTTCTGGCCGATGCGCCCGAGCGTAATATCAAGGACCAGACGGCCACCGACTATTGGCTTGAGCGCGGTGATTACGTGCACTTCGACTACTTGACGTTAGGCTGGAATGTACCGTTGCGCCAAAAGGTGCAACGCGTCATCACAAGTTTGCGCTTGGCGCTTACCATCAACGATTTGGGTACAATTACAGGCTATTCAGGGTCTACACCCATGATCAACAGTTCATCGGCTGGCAGCACGCTGGGTGTCGATGACAAGAACGTCTATCCTGTTACCCGTTCCTATTATCTTGGAGTTACCGTTACGTTCTAATAAAAAACAGCTATGAAGCGAATTATCAAATATATCCTGCTGGTAACTACGATAGTGGCCCTTGGGTCGTGCAACAAGTTTCTTGAGGACGAGCCTACCGACCGCATTCCCGCCGATGAAGCCTACAAGACAGTCAATGACTTGTGGCTCAATGCTCTGGGAAGTATCTACAACAATATTGGAGGCAGCACTGCCTCTCAAGGCTTGCAGGGTACCGCTCGTGGCGTGTGGGACTTGAACACCTTCTCGACCGACGAGGCCATCATCCCCACACGAGGCGCCGACTGGTATGACGGAGGCATCTGGCAGAACCTGTTCCTGCATCGGTTTGGCAACGTCGATTTCACGGGCGACACGTGGAATTATCTGTTCAGGCAGGTGCTTGCGTGCAATAGGGCGCTGGAACGCATCGACGCATTCGCGGCGAAGAATCCCGATGTGGATGTCACTGTTATGCTAGCCGAGGCAAGGACACTGAGGGCGATGTTCCTGTTCTATGCCATGGACCTGTATGGGCGCGTGCCATTGTTCAAAAACACCAATCCCACGGCCCAGGAATTGAAGCTTCAGGAACGCTCTACGGCATTCCGCCACATTGTGGACGAGTTGCAGGATGCGGAGTGGGAATTGCCCATTGCCCGCAGTCCGCGACTGGGTGAATACTATGGCCGCATGACGCGCCCTGTGGCGTGGTTCCTGCTGGCGAAACTTCTGCTGAATGCCGAAGTGTATGCCGATGACGATTGGACCGACAGTACCCACCCCGTCGGCTCGACCCTCACATGGACTGTTGATGGCTCCACGATGAACACATGGCAGGCCGTCATTGCCTATTGTGAGAAAATCAGTAGTTTCGGGTTTACTTTAGCGCCTGATTTTATCGACAACTTCACCATCAACAATGAGGAGTCGCCCGAATTGATTTTCACGATTCCCATGGATATCTTCAACTACTCTAACCGTTTTACCCAACAGTTCCGTTCCCTGCATTACAATCATGCCTCGGCTTTGGGCCTGAACGGTGAGAATGGGCCATGTGCGACGGTCGAGGCTATGAAAGCGTTTGGATATGGCACCGACAATCCTGACAGTCGATTGCCGTGGACTTACTACTATGATGAGGTTCTGCATGACAAGACCGACGCAGTGGTCACGCTTGACGACGGGACGCCGCTGGTCTATTACCCGATGGAGGTAAGGCTTGATGTGTCTAACACCGCTTATGAAAAGACCGCGGGCGCACGAATGCGCAAGTATGAGATCGATTTGGCGGCCATGAGCGATGGCCAGTTGCGCCGTAACGACATCGTGCTGTTCCGTTATGCCGACGTTCTGTTGATGCAGTGCGAGGCGCTCTTGCGTGATGGCAGGGCAGGTGCCGATGCCGACGGCCTGCTCAATGCGGTGCGTTCCCGTGTGGGAATGGATGACCGCACGGCCACGCTTGATAATGTGCTGGAAGAGAGGATGCTTGAACTCGCATGGGAGGGATGGCGCCGTAATGACCTGATACGTTTTGGACAGTTTACACGCAGTTATACCGACCGACCGCAGTTGAGTGCCGATGTGAATGGATATACCCTTGTGTTCCCCATTCCAGGCGAGACATTGACGGCTAGTGGCAGTGCCCAAAATCCCGGATATTGATGAAAGACGAAACGAAATACATTGAACGGCTCGAAGCCCATGAGGTGAAGCCCACAGCGATGCGCATCCTGCTGTTGCGCACCATGATGGCCCATGACGACGCGTTCTCGCTCCAGAGCCTTGAGGACGAGTTGGACACGGTGGATAAATCGACAATCTACCGCACCATCACCCTGTTCCTGACCCATCATCTGGTTCATGCCATCGACGACGGCACGGGCATGTTCAAGTATGCCGTGTGCAGTCCCGACTGCCACTGCGGTGAGGATGACGGCGCTATCGACCACATGCATGCCCACTTCAACTGCGAGAAGTGCGGACGCACCTTCTGCCTGCAAACGACACAGGTGCCGTTGGTCGCCTTGCCGGGCAATTTCCAGGTGCACAGCATCAATTATGTGCTCAAGGGACTGTGTCCGGAATGCAATGTTCAAGACAAGGCTTGAACATTGCTGTTTAGAGTTTAGGGTTTAGAGATTAGTGAAATAATTGGAGGCTCAGATGAAGACTGTTAGCCGTTGGATACGCAACATATTGATATTCTTCTTCACCTCGACCATTCTGGCCGTGGTGATACTCAAGTATATCCCTGTCTATGTCACACCGTTGATGTTGATTCGCTGTGTAGAGGCCGTTATGGATGGAAAAACGCCCGAAATCAATCACCATTGGGTGCCGTTGGAGAAAATCAGCCACAATCTGCCCCAGGCGGTCATGGCCAGCGAGGACAACCTGTTCCTCAAGCACAGCGGCTTTGACTTGGAACAGATTCAAAAGGCACAGATCGAGGCCCAAGAGGGCAAACGACAGCGTGGGGCGAGCACCATCAGCCAGCAGACGGCCCGCAACGTGTTCCTGTGGCAAAAGCGTTCATGGCTGCGCAAGGGCCTGGAGGCCTATTTCACTTTCCTAATAGAGGGAATTTGGGACAAAGAGCGCATCATGGAGGTCTATCTCAATTCCATCGAGATGGGGCGCGGCATCTATGGTGCTGACGCTGTAGCCCGCATCAACTTCAACACCACCCCCGACAAATTGACCAAAGACCAATGTGCCTACATCGCCGTCTCGCTTCCCAATCCCCTGGAGCGTGACAGCGCCCATCCCACGTCTAAGATGCGCAGGATGCACAACACCATTCTCAAGCGCATGAAGCAAATCGACACCTTCCCCCGTGACGCCTGCGCCCAGTAAAGCCCATCCCGTCCAGTCCGTCCAGTCCATCCAGCTCTAAAAAGAGCAAAAGAAGCTAACCAGGAACGGCACAGAGAAATCGACAAGGAACCCGTGGAAAAGCGAGAGAATAACGAACTCCTGGCCGCTGGTGTGCGTGATGATAGGCAGGGTGGTGTCCATCGTTGTGGCCCCGCCCGCCGAGATGGGTGCCAACGGGCCGAAGAACCTCACCATCAACGGCGCTCCCAACAGCGTGCACACTTCACGGATAATGTTTGCCAGCAGCGCCACTGTGCCTAGGTCGGGCCCGCGGTACTGGGTGATGAGAATGCTTGACAGGGAGTAATAGCCGAATCCGGACCCCACTGCCAGGCAGTCGGTCAACGAGCGGCCAGGCAAACCGATCGACGCGATGGCCGTCGCCGCAAGGGTGCCCACGATGGTCATGAGCGGCAGCAGCATCAGGCGTGGATCCAGCTTTTTGAAGCTCTTCAGCAGTTCGGTGTTATTGCCCACGGTGACGCCCACGCAGAAAAGTAGGGCGCACAAGGTCAGGAAACTCACGTTGCTGTTCAGCTCAGGAACCCATCGCATCAATCCGCAGACGATGCCCAGGATAAAGAATCCCACGATAATCAGGCTGCCTTTCATCCTTTGCCTCCTTTCTTATGATGGGAGATCCATCGCCACAAAGCCCACGAGAACAGCAGGGTTCCCGCCATTCCTGTGACCGACAGCCACAAAGCCTCCACTCCCAGGCTGGTGATGCCGTTGATGACCTGCGGGTTGCTGCCCACCTCGATGCCCAGCAGGAAGAGCAACGCCCAAATGAGTGCCGTCACTGCGTGAGGCACCACCCGTAGCCGTCGTTTCCGCATCAGGAAGCCGACTGCCATACCGCTCAACATGATAGCGACAATCTTGAGCATCTCGCCTGCAAAGATACGAATTAGTTTTCAGTTTTTGAGTATGATAATTACTCTATATGGCAGCGAGGGTGAGAAAAGTATTGTGTGATTGTAAAATATGGTGTATCTTTGCGGGTTTGGTAACTAAATCAAAAGATATGAAAAGGAAAATCATCATGTTTATGCTGGTGGCATTTGCCCTGTGCGGATGTCATAATCAGGCGTCAAAGAGTGAAAAGACTGCCATCGAAACCGTTGAGAATCAAGTGCCTGACTCTAATGCTATAGTAAATCGGGTTCAGGAGATTTATCAGGCGGTGTTTAAAGAGTATAACCTGGAAGATTCGCTGCGCAATCTGGATAAGCTCGAAGGCGATGGTGCTCATGCCTATCGCTATGAGTTCAGCAAGAATTATTGCAGCAGCGAGTGGGATAGCCTCTTGCATCAGATTGATGAGATCGACAGCCTGAATCATCAAGGGGAACTGGGCTTCTGGGAAGCCGATTACTGGATTATGGGGCAGGACTGGCATGACTTGTCAATCAGTGACTTGAAGGTGCTGTCGGCTACTCCCGATAAGGCTTCGGTACAATTCCTGCTTCACAACCTGGGCACCACGAAACCGGTTGCGCTGCAATTGGTAATGGAAGACGGCTTGTGGAAGATTGACGATTTCCAGGATGTGGAAGCCGAAATGAACTGGAAAAAGGCGATGCAGGATTATGTGAGCCAAGAGACCAAAAAATAAAAGATGAAGACATTTTTGTTCACTTTAGTGACGGCCCTGTGTTGGCACATGGCACTGGCCGTGCCTGCCAAACCTGTACCCTTTACGCACGTGCAGAGCGACGGCACTACCGTGACGCTGGTCATGCAAGGTGGTGAGTTCAACCATTCACTGATGACGCTAGACGGGTTGACGGTGGCCCAGGGCCCGAACGGAGACTATTACTATACTGCCAACAATGCTTTGAGCGATGTGGTGGCACATGATCAGGACAACCGCGGCATTGAGGAGCAGGCCTTTGTCATTGCCTATCGGGACCAGATGACCCTGGAGGCGGGTGTCCACCGCCTGCCGCGCCGTGCCGGTGAGAATGAACATCCGCAGGTGCCCACGATGGGCTCGCCGCGCATTCCCATTATCCTGGCCAACTATACCGATGTGCAATTCATCGACGAGGACCCCGTGGCCACGTTCCAGAACCAATTCAACGAGATGGACAAGAGCTGCCTGCATTATTTCGAGTCGCAGTCACACGGGCAGTTCTCCCCCCAGTTCGACATCTTGGGCCCCGTGGATTTGCCTCAGACGCGGCAGTTCTATGGCGACAACGTGTACCGTTACGGCACCGAGCTGGACCAGCAGTTGGGCACCATGATTTATGATGCCTGCACCGGCCTCACCGATGTGGATTTCTCTAATTATGACAATGACGGTGACGGCTATGTTGATGTTGTGGTTGTGCTTTATGCCGGCGTGGGCGAGGCCCAAGCCTGGCGAACTGTCCACGAGAGCGTGTGGCCTTGCCAATGGGACATGCAAGAATCCTACGACTGGGGCTGCAGCACGATTGGGCCGTTCCAGCTAGATGGCGTGACCATCGACAAATATGCTGTGTTCAACGAGCTGGAGGGCAGCAACAATTCCAGCACTTTTATCGACGGTATCGGCACCTTCTGTCACGAATTCGGACACTGTCTGGGTTTGCCCGATTTCTACCATACTAATGGCGGCACCGTCTATGGCATGAGCACCTGGTCCATCATGGACCACGGTTGCTATCTGGACAATGCCCATACTCCTGCAGGCTACACTTCTTATGAGCGCCACTTCATGGGTTGGATGGATCTTACCGATCCCGTGGAGAATACAAAATATGTGCTCCAACCGCTGAATGCTGATGGCGGCAATGCCGTCAAGGTCACCAATGACGCCAATCCCGACGAATACTATCTGCTGGAATACCGTGTCAAGACCGGATGGGACGCATTCCTGCCCGGTGAGGGCATCCTGGTGCTGCATGTGGATTATGACAAGGATATTTGGGACGCCAACACCCCCAATAACATCAGCTCCCGCCAGCGTATGACCATCATCCCCGCCGACGGTAAACTGTCAAGCGGTACCAGTGCCACTGACCCTTGGCCTTATGGCAGTTTGGACTCCTTGACCAATTACTCCACGCCTCCCGCCAGCGTTTATACGGGCGGGTTGATGAACAAGCCGATCACTGCCATGCGCATTAACAGTGTCCCTAACACTGTCGGCACCGCCAGTTTCTGGTATATGTGGTCTCCATCGCCCTTTGATGTGAATCATGACCGCGAGGTGAACATCAGCGACGTTAATATGGTCATCAGCGTTATTATAGGAAAACGAAAGTATAGCGATGCCTGCGACGTGAATGGCGACGGCGAGGTGAATATTGCCGATGTTAACGCGATCATCAGGGAGATATTGAAATCTTAGCATACAACTAAACCCAAATAAAACAAAAATGAACAAGAATCTGAGAGCAATAGTTCTGTTGCTGTTGGCATTTGCCGCCATCGGCACAAGTGCAAATCCTGTTGGTGCCGATGCCGCCCGAGGCATGGCATTGCGTTTCGTCCAATCGGCTGCTGCAGGCAAGATGATGCAATCATCGGCAACGATGACCCTGGCCCATACCGAGTACTCGTCGGTTAAGGCGCAATGGGCCGACTACTACGTGTTCAATGCCAGCAACGGCAGCGCTTTTGTCATCGTTTCGGGTGATGACCGCGCTCTGCCCGTTTTGGCCTACGGCGACGGCTCGCTTGATATGGCCGATGCGCCGTGCAACCTGCGGGCCATGCTGAGCGGCTACCGCGAGCAGATGGAATATCTGCACGTTCATCCCGAGGCCCAAGTGGAACTTACCGTGCCCAACAACGACGTGACCATACCCCCACTGATCACTTGTGACTGGGGCCAGCAGGCTCCCTTCTATAACCAGTGTCCGGTTTATATGGGTGAGCGCAGTGTGACGGGTTGCGTGGCCACAGCGATGGCTCAGGTGATGTATTATTGGAAATTCCCCAACAGGCTCCCATCGCTCGGCGCTTACAGTACACGCAGCCACCACATATCGGTGTCCTCGCTGCCTGGCAAGGAACTGGACTGGGACAATATGATCGACAACTACAATGCTACTCCCTACAATGCGGCCCAGTCCGAAGCTGTTGCAACGCTGATGCGCTATTGCGGCCAGGCCGTGCGCATGGACTATAGCCCCACGGGCAGCGGCGCTTATGTTTATCAGCAGCTGTCGGCCATGAGGACCTTTGGTTACAATCCCTATGCCACTGAGTTGGGAAAAGGCACCTTACCCTATGATGAATGGGACGAGATCCTGCAGCAGGAACTGTTGGCTGGACGCCCCATCCTGTATTCGGCCAACGACCCCATGGCGGGCGGTCATGCCTTTGTCGTCGATGGTTATTTTAACGGCAAGTATCACGTGAATTGGGGCTGGAACGGCAATTATAACGGCTATTTCGCCCTTGGAGCCTTCAATGTGAGGGGCTACAGTTTCCTTCAATCCCAGGAGATTCTGCATGAGATTTATCCTCCCACGCAGACTTCGCCCCAGACAGTGAGCGAATTTGAGGTCGATGGCATCTATTACCGGTATGGGGAAACTGATGGCGAGGCTTACGTCACGAGCCGTGACACCGAGTACGGCAGTTACAGTGGCGTGGTGAATGTGCCGTCACAGGTTCTGCATGATGGCCGCACCTTGACCGTTACCGCGATTGACGATGACGCTTTCAGGAATAGCATGGAACTCACGGGAGTCACCTTTCCTGAGTCTTTGAAACGTATTGGAGCCCGCGCTTTCCTGAACTGTGTCAGTCTCAATGAGGTAGTGATACCTGAAGGGGTGACAGACCTTGGTCAGTTGTCCTTTGCTTCATGCTTGGCCTTGCAAACGGTCACCTTGCCCACAACGTTGCGCAACATCGCCGCCAGGGCGTTTGTCGAGTGCGGGTCTCTGATGACCGTCCACACGCCTAGCGTGGAGTCTTGGCTCGCCATCCGCTTTGCCGACCGTTATGCCAATCCCGTTCATGTGACTCACCGTCTGCATGTCGATGGCCACGAGTTGACGCAACTGGTGGTACCTGAAGGGGTAGAGGAAATCGGGCAGTATGCCTTTATCGAATGCACAGGCCTCAAATCGGTCACCATCCCTGAGGGAGTGACAGCCATCGGCCCCTGGGCCTTCAAGGACTGCACGGGACTCTCCGGGCTGGAATTGCCGTCAGTGATGTCTTCGTTGGGCAGCCAAGCCTTTGCCGGTTGTTCTTCTCTTACTGCCATTGCAGTGCCGTCAGGCATCAGCCGCTTGAGTGATGCCCTGTTCAAGGGCTGCACGGCTCTTGCCGGCGTTATGTTGCCCAACGGACTGAAGACTATCGGGTATGAAGCCTTCTCGTCTTGTTCAAGGCTTGCATCGGTCGATGTCCCCGATGGCGTGACGGCGATCGAGGAGAGTGCCTTTAATTCATGTACGGGCCTGCGCGAAATCCAATTGCCTGAATCCTTGACCAGTATTGGCCAAAGCGCCTTTGAGTCATGCTCAGCACTATCTGTTATCACTATCCCTGACAATGTGGAGGTGATTCCTCAACAGGTCTTTTACCGCTGCGCCGCCTTGAGGGAAATCACCTTTGGCAAGAGCGTGAATAGCATTGAACTCAAGTCCTTTGCCGAGTGTAAACTGCTGGAAAAGGTCATCTGCCGTGGTGATGTGCCTGCTGCTATAGCCAATCCCGATTGCTTCGTGCGCAACATCTATTCCACCGCATTGCTGCTTGTGCCTGTCGAGGCACGCCCCGTTTACAAGAAAACGGGCATCTGGCCGTGGTTCAAACACATGGTTGGCGTGAATCTGGGTTTCCCCTACGGTGACGTGAACGGCGACGGTGAGGTGAACATTGCCGACGTGAATGCCGTGATCAAGGGCGTTCTCGATGGTGAAGCCGCCACCTTGCTCGACGTGAGCGGCGATAGTGAGGTGAACATCGCTGATGTGAATACCGTGATCAAACTCATCCTTGGTGATTGAGCCGAGGGGGTGTTCTGCTCTGTGATTTAACAGGAACATGGGGCACCGCAGCAGAGCCGCGGCCCACTGAACAAGCAACTGCCATAATTCCTGCAATTCCTGCCGTTGGGAGGAGTTGCAGGATTGTTTTTGGCCTGTGGTCGTCTGCCAAAATGTTGTTTTGGGGCTGGTGCGATGCGTGAAGTGTAAAAAAATTAGATGAGACCGCTAATTACTATCATGATAATGTTGGCTGCAACGGCTTTGGTGGGAATCGAAGCGAATGCAGCGCCTGTTGAGGCTGATGCGGCGCTCAACGTGGCACAGGGTTTTATGGCGACCCAATCGGGAGGACGCTTGATGGCTAACGGATCAACACTGCGTCTTGCCCATGCCGAACCCTCGTCCCAAAATGCGGGAGAGGTGGATTACTATGTGTTTAACACGAGCGATGATGGCGCCTATGTCATTGTGGCGGGAGAGGACCGGGTGAAGCCGATTCTGGGCTACGGCAACGGCTCGCTTGACGTGGAGCATTTGCCGTGCAATCTGCGGTGGTGGCTCGACGGTTACAAGCGCCAGATTGAGTGGCTGCGTGAACATCCTGAGTTACAGGCTGTGGACGGGCCGCGCCGCAGCCCTGCCGAGGGACAGACCATCGAGCCGATGGTGACCTGTCATTGGAGCCAAGAAGAACCCTATGACTGGGAGTGTGCCGTGTATGGGGGTGAATACTGCCTGACGGGCTGCGTGGCCACGGCTTTGGCCCAGGTGATGTATTATTGGAAATTTCCCGATGTCTTGCCCGAATTGCCCGGATATACTAGTGAGACTTTACAGATTGTTCATGAGCCGCTGCCCAGCGTGAGTGTGGATTGGGATAATATGCTGGATGACTATTACACAAACAACTATACCGACCAACAGGGCCATGCTGTGGCCCGGTTGATGCGCTACTGCAGTCAGGCCTGCAAAAGCGATTGCTCGCCTCGTGGAACGGCCTCCAGCCACATAGATCAAGTGTTTTCGCTCAATATGTTTGGCTATAGCCGTCGTATCGATTTCGCGGCTCGCGATAACTACAGTAATGACGAGTGGCGTGCAATGTTAGATGGCGAACTGCTCTCTGGCCGCCCTGTCCTGTATGACGGCAATGACAGTTCCGGTGGACACGCTTTTGTCATCGACGGTTATGATAACGGTTTGTATCACGTGAATTGGGGCTGGGGCGGATACTATGACGGCTTTTTTGAGCTGGATTTGCTCGATCCCTATCCGGGCTGTGCCTTCATGT
>CACYAW010000049.1 GCA_902772455.1 uncultured Bacteroidales bacterium | reverse complement strand
TTGCTCGCAGGTTGCTCCTCAGCAGAGCCTGTTTCCCCTTCAATCCTCAGAGGACAAAGGTAATACAATAATCCGAGCCAAGCATAAAGATTGTTAAAAAGTAAAGCTAAAACTTGGATTGCAACATAGAAGCTAAAGGTTCGCCGACAGTCAGTTAGCCGATAGAAATGGCTTAGCGCCTTAGCGAAGGCCCTTGTGGGCATCAACCAAATGGTGGCTCAAGAGAAGACTGCTCGCCGTTCGTTCGCAAGGGCGTGCAGTGGGTCAGCTATTTCGACAATCACCTTAACGATGGTTGTTGATTTTTACTGGCCGGATTCTTTTAATATGTTAAACTTATGTTAAAATGGGGGGGGTAAATGTGAATTTGTGTTTTGTTGCTTATCTTTGCGATGCATACACTAATTCTTAACCAATAAATCATTTATAGATATGAAAAAGACATTACTTATTTCAATTCTCGCTATGCTGGGGCTCACCCAGGCAGCGGCAGCATGGGACAGTTCGGATTACCTTCCTATCGTTCGCGAAGGAGTCAAGTGGGTGAACGAGAAAGTCATCATCAACCATGGTGACACGACGCGGTACTACTACTGCTATGAGTTCTGTGGTATAGATAGCTTGTATCACAACATGGTTCCAGAGTATTTCCATGCTTGTTATTATTATGAGGGAGACCATCTGAATGTCGAAACTGATAGTCTTATTGCTAATATGAGTGGTGGGTCATGTTTTAGAAACGCTGCTCTGTACAAAATTATGCGTGAGGGAAGAAATCTGTGTTCTTTTCTTATGTTCACTGATGGAGGTACCCGAATTCTTTACTGGTTTGGGTTGCCTGAAGAGAATACAACCATAGAATATTATTTAGCCTGTCAAATTCATACAGAATCAGAACCTGTATTGACCGAAGAGAATTTCACTGAGGTTGAGCCGATTGAAATCGAAGGAATATCCTGTCGCCGCTATGCCTACGTGAAGGAGAATGGGGACACGATGTGCTATGTGGTGGAGGGCATCGGCTTTGACAGCCGCAACATGGGCGACCTGTTGACGCCGTTCACCCGTGAGCCCGACCCCGATGCCGACTACCAGGAGTATTGCGGCCTGTGCCACGTGGTCAAGGACGGCCAGATCATCTACAAGGGAATGCGCTACACCCCCGACAACATGACGGGCATCGACGAGGTGGTGGCCGACCAGCGGCCTCGTCAGTATGACGACAACTACTACAACCTGATGGGCCAGCCCGTGGGCAAAGACATCCCGTCAACCCCCGGCATCTACATCCACCACGGCAAAAAGATCGTCATCAATTATTAACGTTTAATACTGGAATCTATGAAAAAGACATTACTTATAACATTATTAGCCTTGCTGGGCATGACCCAGGCGTTGGCGCAATGGGACAGTTCGGATTACCTTCCCATCGTTCGCGAGGGAGTAAAGTGGGTCAACGAGAAGGTCATCATCAATCATGGTGACACAACACGGTACTACTATTGCTACGAGTTCAGTGGCATTGACAGTACAGAATACTACACTGAAGATATCATTCATGCCTGCTATTACTATACAGACGGTACACTGGATGTAGATTCTGATAGTTTGATTGCCGGATTGATTGATAGAGGTGCGGTTTCATTCTATAGGAACAATGCTTATGAAAGAGTTCACACTGAAGGAAGAACTTTATTCCGTTTAGCATCGATAATGGAGCCTATGGAAAGTAGAACAGTCCTTTACTGGTTTTCTGATGGGCACAGCCCCATCGATTATTATCTCACTTGTCAAGAGTGGGATGAAGTTGAACCACCTGTTTTAACTAGGGAGAATTTCACTGAGGTTGAGCCGATAGAGATCGAAGGAATATCCTGTCGCCGCTATGCCTACGTGAAGGAGAATGGCGACACGATGTGCTATGTGGTCGAGGGCATCGGCTTTGACAGCCGCAACATAGGCGACCTGCTGACGCCGTTCGTGCGTGAGCCCGACCCCGATGCCGACTATCAGGAGTACTGGGGCCTGTGCCACGTGGTCAAGGACGGCAAGATCATCTACAAGGGCATGCGCTACACCCCCGACAACATGACGGGCATTGACGAGGTGGTGGCCGACCAGCGGCCGCGTCACTACGACGACAACTACTACAACCTGATGGGCCAGCCCGTGGGCAAAGACATCCCCTCAGCCCCCGGCATCTACATCCACCACGGCAAAAAGATCGTCATTCGGTGATGCTCGCTAGCGCGAGCAGTTTAGAGCCTATAATGCAGGCCATGGGCCTGCAGTTTAGAGCTTAGGGCTTAGAGAAGGGACATCCGCATTGATGCTCTCTAGCGCGAGCAGTTTAGAGTCTATAATGCAGGCCATGGGCCTGCAGTTTAGAGTTTAGGGTTTAGAGAGGGCATCTGCGTTCTGTTGAGCGCGGATGCCTTCGTTAAATTCGCTAAATTGACTTCGTCGAGCTAAAGGTTCGAAGACACTTAAAAGTTAGCCGATTGAAATGACTTATCGGCTTATCGGCTTAGCGACTTAGCGTGGGGTCGGACGGCTGAATGATTTCCCCAATAGTGCAACAAAAAATCAAAAAACATTATCAAAAAAGGAAAAAAGGGGCACATCTAGAGCATTATTTTAACACAATACTTGCAAATATGCTATAATACTTATACTTTTGCAATCGATGGAGATAATCATAAGATACTATTAAATAAACCCTATTCTATTATTAATATTTCAAAACCCAAGCGAATGAAAAAAAGATTTCTAATGCTTTTACTCGCGGTGACTTGTGCCATTGCAGGCGCACAGGCACTCACGGTAAAAGGTACGGTCGTTGACCAGGTCAACGAGCCCGTGATCGGCGCTACCGTCAAGGTCCTGGGGACCACGATGGGAGCTGTCACCGACTTTGATGGCAATTTCGAGATTGCCAATGTGCCCGATGGCGCCATATTGAAATTCACCTTCATGGGCATGCAGGCCGTGGAGATGGAGGCCAGCAGCTTGATGAGCGTTCAGTTGCTGGACGATGTGCGCAACCTCGACGAGGTAGTCGTGATTGGTTACGGCTCAGCCCAGGCCAAAGACTTGACAGCGCCCATCGCTGTCGTCAAGGGTGAGGACCTGCTGGCCACGCCGGCAGCGTCGCCCATGGCCGCCATGCAGGGCAAGGTGGCTGGCGTGAACGTCGTTAACAGCGGCACCCCCGGCGAAGGCCCCAAGGTTCACATCCGCGGTAACGGCTCGTTCACCAGCGGCAGCCCCTTGTATGTTGTTGACGGTATGTTCTATGACAACATCGACTTCCTGAACGCCAACGACATCGCCGACATGTCAGTGTTGAAGGACGCTTCGGCAGCCGCCATCTACGGTGTGCGCGCCGCCAACGGTGTTGTCCTGATCACCACCAAGCACGGCAATAAGAACCAGCCCGCCAAGATCACCTACAACGGCTACTACGGTATCCAAAAGGCGACCAACGTGCTGAAGATGGCCAATTCGAGCGAGTATGCCACCATGCTGATGGAGGCCAACTACGATGCCTATGTATCGACGATGAAGGCTTCGATCGACCGCTACGGCGGCAGCTACAGCGGCGACTTCCACAACTGGACCTACGGCAGCAATACCGACTGGTACAAGGAACTGCTGCGCACGGCAGCCATCACCGACCACAGCCTGACCATCACCGGCGGTGGTGAGAAGGCCACCTACTCACTGGGTATCAACTACATGCATCAGGATGGTGTCATGGACGTGAAGAACTTCTACAACCGCATGAACTTCCGTGCCGCCCTCGACTATGAGGCCACTAACTGGCTGAAGGTGGGCTTTAACGGCATCTTCTCCAAGGGCAAACAGCGCACGCCCAACAATGCCGCTTGGCAGCAGGCGTTCAATGCTCCCGGCATCTATCCCGTGATGGACGAGAAGAACGACAACACCTTCCCCACCCACTATGGCTCGCCCGAGTCGGTTGGCTTTACCAACAACTTCTATAACCCTGTTGCCACGGCCAACTACCAGAACAGCGTGAATGACATCAACAAGTATCTGACCAACTTCTATGCTCAGATCACCTTCATTCCCAGCAAGCTGAACTTCAGGACAAGCTACTCCTACGACTATTCGGCAATCCATAACCGCTCCTACATGCCCGAGTACTACGTGAGCAGCGTTCAGCGCAACGACAAGTCGTGGGTAAGCAAGGCCGAATCCACTTATAACAACTGGATTTGGGACAATGTGCTGACCTATAAGGACACCTTTGGCGACCACAACCTGGGCGTGATGCTGGGTCACTCGCTGCGTGAGGACAAGTACAACTATCTGTATGGTATCGGCTACGGTATCGTGGATGGTGACGATGCCTACAAGTACATCGGCATCAGCACCGACAGCGACAGTCGCCGCGCCAATGACGGTGGTACCCGCTACCGCAGCAACAGCTACTTTGGCCGCATCAACTATGATTATATGGGCAAGTACCTGTTCATGTTCACCTTCCGCGCCGACGGTACCAGCAAGTACCAGGAGACTTGGGGCTACTACCCCTCGTTTGGTGCTGCTTGGGTAATGAGCAAGGAAAACTTCATGGCCAACCAGAACGTTGTTGACTACCTGAAGTGGCGCGCCAGCTGGGGACGCCTGGGTAACAACGCTGTTCCCGCCAGCGACGGTTTCCGTTCAGTGTCCACCGGTACCTGGTCATCGGGTGTGTTTGGCAATGCCACCATCGCCGGTTTCCAGAACAACAGCTACTTTACCAACCTGAAATGGGAGGTGGTTGACGAGACCAACGTGGGCGTTGAATTCGCCACCCTGCGCAACCGCCTGAGCGTTGACATCGACTGGTTCTACCGCATGACCCGCAAGGCCGTGATTGCTCCGCGCCTGCCCTTCGAGAACGGTACATTGCTGCAGAACATCGGTAAGATTCTCAACACTGGTGTTGACGTGAGCATCAACTGGGCCGACCGTGTGGGCGACGATTTCAAGTACTACATCGGCGCCAACCTGTCCTATCTCAAGAACGAAGTAAAGAGCCTGGCCGGTAATCCTTATATTGCTGGCGGCAAGACCTACCAGTTTGTGGGTAAGGAGATGAACTCGTTCTACGGCTACGTCGTTGACGGCATCTATCAGACCGAGCAGGAGTGTGCGGCCGACAAGACCGCCCAAGCCAACGGACTGCAACCCGGTGACTTCAAGTACAAGGACCTGAATGGTGACGGCATCGTTGACGGTGAGGACCGCACCACCCTGGGTTCCTATCTCCCCAACTTCATCTACAGCATCAACCTGGGCTTCCAGTGGAAGAACCTTGACTTCTCGCTGACCACCTATGGCAACGCCGGTGCCCAGATGTACAACCGCAAGCGTGCGCTGCGTTACGCCCAGTCCAACTACAACTTCGACCACGACCAGGTGGTTAACCGTTGGACCGGTTCTGGCTCGACCAACAAGTATCCTTCGGCCGAGGGTTGGATTCGCTCATGGAACGTGAGTGACCAGCGCGTCAACTCATTCTTTGTCGAGGATGCAGACTTCTTCCGTATCCAGAACGTGACGCTGGGCTACACCTTCAGGAACATCAAGATGGGCAACTACACCCTGCCCTCGTTGCGCCTGAGCGCTACAGCCGATCGTCCCCTCACCCTGTTCAAGGCTAACAGTTTCACTCCCGAGTTGAACGATCCCGAGGGCTGGGACACCGAGGTTTATCCGTTGACCGCAACCTACACCTTTGGTGTAACCATCGACTTCTAAATGAGCATATTACCAACAATCATAAAAAAGATAAAGACAATGAAATTTCTGAAATATATCATGATTGCAGGTTTGCTGATGGTGGGAGCCACCTCCTGCAATGACTGGATGGACATTCTGCCCGAGAACACGCTTCCCGAGTCGGATGTTGATTACACCAAGACCAGCGAGATGTATATGCCCGTATCGGGCGTATATGCCAAGTTGCGCACCGGTGGCATGCACTGGGTCATCTGGCCTCTGACCATCGTTCGTGACGGTGACGTGTGGAGCGGTCGTGTCGATGACCAAGGTCTGCTCGTTGACTTCGGCAACTTCAGGTATGACAACTCATTCTGGGGACTGAATGAGATGTGGAACCAGTATTATGGCATGATTAAGGTAGCTAACGGCGCATTGATGTCGCTAGACTCCTATGCCGAGCACATCACCAGTGATGCCGACAGGGCAAACTACCGTGCCTACTGCGGTGAGGTGCGCATCCTGCGTGCCTATGCCTACTACAGGCTCACACAAGCCTTTGGCGACGTGACCATCCTGCGCGACAACAACCAGAGCGATCTCACCCGTTCGACCAGGGACGCCGTTGAGCGCTACATGCTCGAGGACTTGGATTACGCCATTGAGAATTGCCCCAAGGTGCGTCCCAACGAGGCCGCCCACTATGGCGCAGCCACTGCCTATACAGCCATGGCTCTTGCCGCCAAGATCCGCATGAACCGTGGTGAGTATGCCGAGGCCGAGGCACTGACCGACAACATCATCGGCAGCAACAAGTTCCAACTCTACGGCGACTTCTATAACCTGTTCAAGATTCCCGGCAAGTTGTGTAACGAGAGCCTGCTGGAATGCCAATGCACCGACTTTGGCCAGGGCAGCGGCGACATGATTGACGCCGACCAGTGGTTTGTGTTCCAGGGTCCCGGCAACTTGGGTGGATGGAACTTTGTGGGCATTACCGACAACTTCATCAACTGGGCACAGGCCCGCGGCGAGACCATCCGTCTCGAGACTTCGGTACTCTTTGGCGGCACGACCACCCGCGATGGTGATGAGATCAACGTGATGGGCAATGTCAACAACACCAACACCTGGAACGGAAAGGCCTATACGCCGACCAACCAATTAACTCCCGGCCGCAGCAAGTATGGCTCGAACAACAACATCCGCATCCTGCGTTATGCCGATGTGCTGCTGATCAATGCCGAGGCTAAGGTTCGTCAGGGCAAGAATGGTGACCAACCGTTCAATCAGGTTCGCACCCGCGCACAGATGCCGACGATGACCAATGTTACGGTTGACCAGATCCTGGATGAGCGCCGCATGGAGCTCGTGTGCGAATGGGGTGAGCGTTACAACGACCTTGTCCGCACCGGCCAGGCAGCTAGCGTGCTCAGTGGTTGGAACGAGAGCGTGAAATACTATCCTCTGCCTCTGACCCAAATCCAGACCGTGCCCACCTTGAGCAACGAACCCAAGAACGAATAAATCGAGTTATTCATAGCTTTTCAGGCAGGGTGTAATGCCCTCTGGCGACACCCTGCCTGATTTTTTTAAATCAACCCTCTTAACATGAAACGTTTTCTTGCCGCAATAGCGATCATCACCGCTCTGACAGCCAGCGCCAGCAATGACTCGGTCAAGGTGGTCAAGGGACAAGTGAGTGATTACTACATCCCAGTGGTCACCCAATATGACGTGACTGGTGTGGTGACCGATGAGCAGGGTCATCCGCTGGAAGGCGCCACCGTGATGTGGCTCTACAGCCCCGCTCACTGCAATACCGACGCTCAGGGTCGCTATAGCCTTATTGCCACCGATGGCGACACCCGGCTGTGCGTGCACTATCCAGGCAAGGAAATGACCATTGTCACCCGCAATGCCAGTGACCGTGAGGTCAACATCAGCCTGCCTGTCAAGACCAGCGGCAGCATCGCCGCTCCGCGCCGGCAGGCACAGGCTACCCGCTGGTACGACCCTGAAAACAACGCCACCAGCACCTATTGCAATCCTCTCAACATCAGCTACAACTACGAGCCCTGGAACAACAATACGCGCCAGGGGGGCTCTTTCCGCTCGAGTGCCGACCCCATGGGACTGGCTTACAAGGGCGAGTATTACCTGTTCTCGACCAATCAGGGCGGTTTCCACTACTCGCGCAACCTGAGTGACTGGGACTTTTGCCAAGCCTCGTTCCAGCGCTATCCCGCCGATGACGACGAGTGCGCACCTGCCGCATGGGTCGTTGGCGACACCTTATATTATACAGGCTCCACCTATGAGGGCCTGCCCATCTGGTACTCCACCAGTCCAAAGAGCGGCCGTTGGCGCCGTGCCGTGGAACGCAACACGCTGCCCACATGGGATCCTTACGTCTTCCTTGACGATGACGGCCGGCTCTACGAATACTACGGCTCAAGCAACGAATATCCCGTCAAGGGCGTTGAAATCAGCCGCGAAGACTTCACACCCGTCAGCAAGATTCATGACCTGGTGCTCCTGCATCCCGACAAACACGGTTGGGAGCGCTTCGGGATGAACAATGATGACGAGGTGACACTCAAGCCCTTCATGGAGGGCGCTTTCATGACCAAACATAACGGCAAATACTATTTCCAGTATGGCGCGCCGGGCACCGAGTTCAAGGTCTATGCCGACGGCGTCTATGTGGGCGACCACCCGTTGGGGCCGTTCACCTATCAGCGCCACAACCCCATGAGCTACAAGCCCGGTGGATTTGTGCAGGGCGTGGGCCACGGCGGCACCTTTGCCGACCTCAAGGGCAACTACTGGCACGTGGGCACCTGCATGCTCTCGCTCAAGTATAAGTTTGAGCGGCGCATCGGCCTCTACCCCACCGCCTTCGACGGCGATGACGTGATGTACTGCATCACGGCCTTTGGCGACTACCCCACCTGGAATGCCGACCACGATATCAATAATCCAGCCGACCGTTTCACGGGCTGGATGCTACTCTCTTATGGCAAGTCCTGCGCTGTATCGAGCTGCGACAGCACGCTCACCGCTGCCAGCCTCACCGACGAGAATATGCGCACCTACTGGAGCGCCGCCACCGGCAGCAGTGACGAGTGGGTCGAGATGGACCTGGGCGGTCAGCGCGAGGTAAGAGCTTTTCAACTCAATTATTATGACCACAAGACGGTGCAGCACAACCGCGCCAACGACATCTACTACCAGTACCGCATCCTGGCCAGCGATGACGGGGAGCGCTGGACGCTGGTGGTGGACAAGAGCGATAACGACCGTGATGTACCGCATGACTATATCGAACTGCGCGAGGCGCTCAACACCCGCTACCTGCGCATCGAGAACCTGCACATGCCCTCAGGCGGCAATTTCTGCCTGAGTGAGGTGCGTGTCTTCGGCAAAGCCGAGGGCGCGTTACCCCAGGCGGTGAAGAAGTTCGCCATCAAGCGTGACAAGGCCGACCGCCGCAACGCGATGATCACCTGGGCACCCGTCGATGAGGCCTACGGCTACAACATCTACTTTGGCACCGCGCCCGACAAACTCTACCACTGCATCACCGTCAACGGCGACACGCAATATGACCTGCGCGGCCTTGACCTGGGCACCGATTACTATTTCGCCATCGAAGCCCTGGCCGAGACGGGACGTGGTCTGCTTTCCAAAACCGTTAAAATCAACCGTTAATTCCAGTATAATATGTACAAAACCTTCTTTCAAATATTAGTACTCGCCATCTTGACAGCGCTTCCCGCCTGCAAGAGCGACGCGAACAATGCCGTTCCTGAAAACGAGTCCCAACGCCCCGAATCGTTTGCCAGCGACGAGGCGATGCTCGACTATATCGAGCGCGTGCATTTCAACTACATGTGGGATGGCGCAGAGCCCACCTCGGGCCTCGCCCGTGAGCGCATCCACCTCGACGGCCAGTATCCCGAACACGACCAGGACGTGGTCACTACGGGAGGCAGCGGATTTGGCATCGCGGGACTGGTGGTGGCCATGGAACGCGGTTTCATCACCCGTGACCAGGGCGTTGACCGCTTGACGCGCATCGTGGACTTCCTGGAACGCGCCGACCGCTTTCACGGCGTGTGGCCACACTGGATCAACGGCCCCACGGGCAAGGTGAAACCCTTTGGCCAAAAAGACAACGGCGGTGACCTGGTGGAAAGCTGCTTCCTGATGCAGGGTCTGCTGTGTGCCCGACAGTACCTCAATCGCGACAACGATGCTGAGAAGGACCTTGTAAAGCGTATCAATGCCCTGTGGGAAGGCATGGAGTTTGACTGGTACACCCGTGGCGGACAGGATGTCCTCTACTGGCACTGGTCGCCTGAGTATGAGTGGGAGATGAATTTCCCGCTGGAGGGCTACAACGAGTGCCTCATCGTGTATGTGCTGGCAGCGGCATCACCCACCCACACGGTTCCTGCCTCGTGCTATCACAAGGGATGGGCACGCAGCGGCGGCATCAAGAGCGATGCGGCCCCCTACGGCTATCCGCTGGAACTCAAGCACAACGGCGCCGAGCAGACGGGAGGCCCGCTCTTTTGGGCGCACTACAGCTGGATTGGCCTGAATCCCAAGGGATTGAAAGACCAGTATGCCGACTACTGGAATGTGGTGCGCAACCACGCCTTGAGCAATTACAAGTATTGCGTCGAGAATCCCAAGCACTATAGCGGCTACGGCCCCGACTGCTGGGGCTTGACCGCCAGCTACTCGACCGACGGCTATTCGGCCCACAGTCCCGGCAATGACCTGGGTGTCATCACGCCCACGGCAGCGCTGTCCTCGTTCCCCTACACACCCGAGCAGTCAATGGCGGCCCTCAAGGGCTTCTATGGTCGCGGCGAGTCGATTTGGGGCAAATACGGCTTTTATGACGCCTTCAGCCCCGCAAGCGGTTGGACCTTGCCCCGTTATCTGGCCATTGACCAATGCACCATCGCCCCGATGATCGAGAATTACCGCACGGGCCTGTTGTGGCGTCTGTTCATGAGCTGCCCCGAGGTGCAGCAGGGACTCGCCAAGTTGGGAATGACCAGCACCCCCTGAAGAATGACAATCAATAACTAATAATCAAATAAATAATGAAGTACAAAAGCATTCTTTTAGCGTTAGCTATGGTATTAGGCACATTAACGGTTCAAGCCGTTGACCAAACCAAAATGGACCAGTTTATCAATGACCTGATGGGCAAGATGACCCTGCAGGAGAAAATCGGACAGCTTAATCTGCCCGTCACGGGCGATATCATCACGGGCTCCACCGTCAGTGGCGACGTGGTCGGCAAAATCAAGGCCGGCCAGGTGGGTGGTTTGTTTAACATGAAGGGCGTGCAGAGCATTCGCGCCTTGCAGGAGGTGGCAGTGAAACAGAGCCGACTGGGCATTCCCCTGATTTTCGGTATGGACGTGATTCACGGCTATGAGACGGTATTCCCCATCCCGCTCGCCCTGTCGATGAGTTGGGACATGGATGCCATCCGCAACTCGGCCCGCATCGCCTCAATCGAGGCCACGGCCGACGGTATCTGCTGGACCTTCAGCCCCATGGTGGACATCTGCCGCGAACCCCGCTGGGGACGCATGAGCGAGGGCAACGGCGAGGACCCGTTCCTGGGTTCGGCCATCTGCCGCGCGATGATTGAGGGCTACCAGGGCACCGACCTGACCGACAAGGCCACGATGATGGCATGCGTCAAGCACTTCGCCCTCTACGGCGCTCCCGAGGCAGGCCGCGACTACAACACGGTGGACATGAGCCATGTGCGCATGTTCAACGAGTACTTCCCGCCCTACAAGGCCGGTGTGGATGCCGATGCTGGCAGCTACATGACCTCATTCAACGTCATCGACTACATCCCCGCCACGGGCAACCGCTGGCTGCTGACCGAGGTGCTGCGCGACCGTTGGGGTTTTGATGGCTTTGTCGTGACCGACTACACCGCCATCAGCGAGATGATCCACCACGGCATGGGCGACCTGCAGGAAGTTTCGGCACTGGCACTCAAAGCGGGCACCGACATGGATATGGTGGCCGACGGTTTCCTGGGCACACTCGAGAAATCGCTCAACGAGGGCAAGGTGACCCTGGCCGACATTGACAAGGCCTGCCGCCGCATCCTGGAGGCTAAATACAAGTTGGGCCTGTTCGATGATCCCTACCGCTACCTGGACGCCAAGCGCGCCAAAAAGGAGGTCTATACCGCCGAGCATCGTGCCGCTGCACGCCAGCTGGCCACCGAGACCTTTGTCCTGCTGCAAAACAAGGACAACGTGCTGCCGCTCAAGCGAACGGGCAAAATCGCCCTCGTGGGCCCGTTGGCCAACACCCGCGCCAACATGCCCGGCACCTGGAGCGTGGCCGCTGCCAGCGACCGTTATAGCACCCTGCTCGAGGCCATGCGCCGCGCCGTGGGCGACAAGGCCGAGGTGATGTATGCCAAGGGCTGCAACGTGTGCTATGATGCCGAATTGGAGAAGAACTCGACGATGTTCGGCCGCGAGATGCGTGACAACCGTCCAGTCGATGTAATGCGTGACGAAGCCCTGCGCATCGCCAACGAGTGCGACGTCATCGTGGCAGCCATGGGCGAGCCCAGCGAGATGTCGGGCGAGAGCAGTTCGCGCAGCGAGTTGACCATCCTCGACGCCCAAAAAGACTTGCTCATGGCACTCAAGGCAACCGGCAAACCCATCGTCCTGCTCAACTTCTCGGGCCGCGCCACGGTCATGGATTGGGAGGTCGAGAACATCCCCACCATCCTCAACGTGTGGTTTGGCGGCAGCGAGGCAGCCGACGCCATCTGTGACATCGTCTTCGGCGACGTGGCACCCAGCGGCAAGCTCACCGTCACCATGCCTCGCAACGTGGGTCAGATTCCCATCTACTACAACCACCTGAACACGGGCCGTCCCAATCCCCAGTGGTTCACCAAGTTCACCACCAACTATCTGGACGTCCCCAACAGCCCGCTCTTCCCCTTTGGCTACGGACTGAGTTACACCACCTTTAAGTACAGCCCGATGACCCTGAGCAGCAACACGATGAATGCCGGCGGCACCATCAATGCCACTGTCACCGTCACCAACACCGGCAAAGTTGAAGGAACCGAGGTTGTGCAGTTCTACATCCGCGACATGGTGGGCAGCATCGCACGTCCCGTGCAGGAACTCAAGGGATTTGAGCGCATCAGCCTCAAGCCCGGCGAGAGCCGCACTGTCACCTTCACCATCAACGCCGACCTGCTCAAGTTCTACAACAAAGACCTGGAATACGTCTGCGAGCCCGGCCAGTTCGAAGCCATGATCGGCCCCAACAGCCGCGACGTCCAGCGCCTCCCCTTCACCCTGCGCTAGACCATAGCTAGAGTTTTAAACGCAAAAGAGACGCAATCGCTGATAAATCAGTTAGTTGCGTCTCTTTTGCGTAATATCTGCAGTCCGTAGGGTTCACCACATCGGTAACCATCTGTGATTGCAGGTTGCCCCAATAGAACGCGCCACCTCGTCGGGGACTGGGCATCTCCCCTGAATCAAACGATGTTCAGCCTGATTGCATTGCGCGCCGGGTGCAGGGCCTACATATAGGAAGCGTCGAGGCTTTCGGTCTCTGGCACCTCGTAGCGCGTGCCCGTGGACTGGTGGATGCGGCGGCGCACCTTATCGCTCATGCCGGGACGAGTGAGGCGGGGGCGGAAACCGCTGGAGTTGCGCAGGTACTGGCCGTTCTCCTCCTGGCGGATGACACCATCATTGTACTTCACAATCATGTGATAGGCCATCTGGCGCCAGCGCTTCACCATCTGATCTCCCACCTGGCAGCCATAATCGGTCAAGTGGCTGATGGCCGACTGGCGGTCGGTCTGCATCAACTCGAGGGCGCGTTTCTCCACCTCGGCCTGGCGATCGAAATAACTGGCCTGCAGCGAGTCGCGCACCTGCTTCAATTCGGGATAGAGCAGGCTCCATCGAGGATAAACCATATTGCTCACCCAGTTGCACACCCAGTAAGCACTCTCATCACTGAAGGTATAGGCATCGGCCTTCTCATCGTTATAGCAATGCGGCACACGGGTGGAACAGCAATAGACAGGAGTGTAGGCTACCATGCCACTGTCATCATTCCCCCACCAAATCACGCCGCCTACTTCGCGCGGCAAGAAACCGCGCAACTGGCACACCCAGGTAAATGCTGTGTGGGTGGTAGCCACCGAACGCTCGTGAAACATCGTTGTGCTGTCATCCTCGTAGATGGATGGTTGGGGACGGAACGGGCTGTCGTAGATGCCGGCTCCGGGATCGTCGTCCATGGCAAACGGTGTACCCTCGAAGCGGTCCTGCAAGCACTTGATAACATCATCCACAGTGAGGCGCTCATCGGGAATGATCCACATGGGCAAAGGCTCCACTTCGCTCATAGGCCGTTTCCCCTCGATATAGGGCAAATAGCGGTCCATGCCCGTCGTGAGATGACGGTAGATGGCCCACACACGCGAGTCACCCATGCGCCGTCCGCCGAATGTGGGCGGATTGAAGGCGTCGCAGAAACTGAACTCACTATCGCTGCCCTTGAAGTAACCGCGCTGGCGTGCAAAGTCGATACAATCGGGCGAAATCATCACATTGGCCGTGTCGGTCAGGTCCACACGACGGATACGGCTCTGGTTGGCATGCGCCATCACCGCATTATCAGGAACACGCACGGCGATCCACACGACATGCTTACTGCCTGGCCCGCAACCCGACATCTCGAGCAACCAAGCCTCGTTAGGATCACACACCGTGAACGACTCGCCCGAACTGCAAAATCCATATTCATTGGCCAGACTGGTCATTACCCGGATCGCCTCACGGGCCGTGCGGGCACGTTGCAGCCCCAAATCCATCAGCGACCCATAGTCGATAATCCCTTCACGATCAATCAGTTCTTCTCGTCCTTCAAAGGTCGTTTCGCCGATTGCCACTTGCCACTCATTGATGTTTCCCGTCACCAGATAGGTCACTGGTGCCTCTGGGATCTCTCCGTGATAGACACGCGAGTCACGGTCATAAATCTTGCGCATAGTTCCGGCTCGGTGCTTGCCCGGCTCATACCGATACATCTTGTGACATGCTCCCCACGAGTCGATATTGTAAGTGCACATCACCGAGCCGTCGGCACTCGCCTTCTTGCCCACGAGGATGCTCGTGCAGGCTTCTCCCTGCGGCAGGCAGAGCGCCAACACCGCCAACAATACAAGAAATCGCTTGATCTGTTCCATGTTCATCATCATTTATTGGGCGAAGATAGTATTTTTTAATTGAAAAATGCAATTTCCCGTCACCAATTCCAAAGCACGAGCCACTCAAAAAAAAAGCACAACCGCTTGATTTCTCGTCGATTGCGTCTTAATTTTTCAATCATTACCACTCAATCCATATCATCTTGGCTGTCATTTTTCACAACCGTTATTTTGATACTAATTCCTTATTCTTGCTGAAAAACACCATTCTGAGGATTGTGGGGGATTGGATTTTGGATACTTTTGCCATGAAAAAAAGTTTCACTTGAGTGTGAAAAAACGCACCCTTTATGTGTCATTGATATAGAGAGACGATACTGATATGAATGACAAGAGCATACTTGAGGGCCTGTTCAGGCAACATTACGGCAAGATGATACATCTGGCCAGAACCTTGCTGCACGATGATGCCGAAGCCCAGGACGTGGTCCAGGACGTGTTTGCCCGCCTGCTGGAGAACGAGTACCAGATGACGGGCAACAAGACTGAGGCCTACTTGATGAGTGCCGTGCGCAACGGCTGCCTCAACCACATCAGGAAAATGCAGTTGCGTGAACGTTTCAAGCACCTCCAGCCCCTTGACGAGGTGGAAGACTCGCGCCCCATCGAGGAAGTATTGGCTGAACTTGACCGGATTAACGCCATTGTAGATGGCCAAATCGAGGAGCCGCAACGGAGTATCTTCCGCCTGCGTTTTGACGAGGAATTGACCTTCCAGGAAATCGCCACACGCCTTGACATGAGCGTGGGCAGCGTCTACAAGTATCTGCGTCAGTGTATCAATCGCATCAAGAGTTTAATCTAATGACACCAACCGCAATGGAAACGAACAACAACATCGACCGTCTGCAGGAGATGCTTGACCATCCCGAGCGTTACAGCGAACAAGAAATCATGGATACCGTCAACCGTGACGACGAGACGCGCGAGTTTTACCGCAGTCTCACCCAGGCCGCCCGTGCGCGACGCAGCCAGCGCAGCCTGTCCCAGCCCGTGGACGTGGACAAGGCTTGGGAGCAATTTGAGCAAACGCATCTGGCAACGCAAAAGCATAGTCGCCTGTGGCAAAGAGTGGCCGCGACAGTGCTTGGCGTGCTGATGATGTCGGGCATCGCATGGGCAACGGTTTACACCGTGCGCCATTTCACCTCTACTGACCATTCAAATCAAACGACCGAAAAAGTCGCCACACCTCCCCAGACCGAAGCGGATGCTGTAGGGCCTCGTCTTGGCGTGGCCGACACGTCGGTCGTCGAGAGCGACGAGCCGGTGGTATTTGACAACACCCCGCTGGAGCAGATACTCGACGAGATAGCGACCTACTACGGCATGACGGTCGAGTTCCAAAACGAGGACGCCCGCAACCTGCGTTTCCACTTCGTGTGGAACAAAGGCGACGGCCTGGAAAAGGTGCTGGAAGACATGAGCCACTTTGAGAGCGTAACCATTCAACAAACAGATAACCGATTAATCGTGCAGTAAGACCATGAGAAAAGCCATCATTTTCCTTGTGTGCTGCATGACCCTTGTGGCAGCACAGGCCCAGCGTGTGACCCGCAACTACCGCGACGTGTCGATTGCCGACGCCCTGCGCCAGCTAGCCGAAGAATCCCGCGACTACACCATCTATTTCCTCTATAACGAGTTGGAGGACTTTACCATCACAGTCCACATCAAGAACAAACCCGTGCCCGAGGCTATCCGCCAGATGATAGGCTTCTACCCCATCCGCATGACCCAGGGCGAGAAGGGCGAAATCTATGTGGAATGCATCCACAAGACCGAGCACCACCTCAAGGGCATGGTGGTTGACGAGAACAACCTGCCGTTGCCCTACGCTAACGTCACCCTGCTCAACCCAACCGACTCGACGATGGTGGGCGGAGGTGTGACCAACGAGAGCGGCCGCTTCGTCATCCCCAACGACCACGGCAAGGTCATCGCCCGCATCACCTACGTCGGCTACAAACCCGCCTATCGCCTCTGCTCCCGCGACAACATCGGCACCATCAAGATGCAACCCGACCAGTTCGCGCTCGATGGCGTTACCGTCAAGGGGGCCAAGCAACTTGTCCGCGCCACCGATCGTGGCATCCTCGCCAATGTGCAAGGCACTGTGCTGGAACAATTCGGCTCGGTGGCTGAGATGCTATCCCATCTTCCTTTGATGATGAGTGACGGCAAGATTGCAGGTCATGGCACGCCCGAAATATACATCAACAACAAGAAAGTGCGTGACAACTCTGAACTCGACCGCTACCGCGCCGACGAAATCCTCTCTGCCGAGATCATCACCAATCCCGGGCCTGAATACGGTGCAGACGTGACCTCGGTCATCCGCCTGAAGACCGTCAAGAAAGAAGGTGAAGGCTGGAGCGGCAATTTCTCGGCCTCATACCGCCAAGGCAA
>CACYAW010000048.1 GCA_902772455.1 uncultured Bacteroidales bacterium | reverse complement strand
CGTGATTTCGCTTACAATACTCAGCTTTTCTTCAAAACTGTATTTCATAAACAAACTGCACTCCAAAAGTTTTGTGTCCAACTTTTGGGGTGCAGTTCATGAATGCGGATGCCCATTAGTTAATTCGCATAATTCGTAGTTCATTTCTGCGGCGAAAGAAAAACTACTAATTACACGTATTTGAATTAATTTGAAGGGGCGTGTAATTAGTAGTTTCAATAGTGGGTTACGGGTGTTTCAGGCGTTCGATGTGGTCTTGCTTGGCCTGCTCGAGGGCGATGTCGGCAATGTCGCACTTGTCGAGGCGCTGCGGTGTCGTCGCCTTTTTCTCAAGGTTCATATCGACGCTGATTTTCCATCCCGCCGCTTTGAGGCGGTTTGCCTCTTTGACCCAGGCATCGGTCGAGACCGAGTAGCACGATTTGCTGTCGCGCCTGTAGTCGAGGTCGGGAAAGGCGACAATCTTGCGGTGGCGCAGGGGCTTGAGGAATTTCTCGTTGAAATTGTTGAGGCTGCCACACGCCATCCACAGGTACTCGGGCATGACGATCGACATGATGAGTGCCGACTTCTCGCTCTCGACGATGGCGATGGGCTGCGTGGGGTCTTCGCCCAGCTGGTGCAGTCCGAACAGGCATTGCGGGTTGTCGGCGTACAGCACCATGGGCGGCAGGTTCTTGTCACGGTGCCCGTCAAAGCGGTAGTAGATTTTCTTGGCATTGACAATATGGCGTTTGTCATCGACCTGCCAAAAGATGAGGGCGTCGCCCATCTTGCCCGTCTTGAACGAGTTGAAGCCGATGAGGTAGCGCTGGCAAGCCATCAGCACCGCTTGCTGGGGATAGAGGCGCAGCAGCAGGTCTATCAAAGGGTTGAGCCCGATGGCTGAACGGTCGCCCAGCAGGGAACGCAGCAGTGAATTGAAATTGATTTTTTTCATGGTCTTAGTTGTTGTTTTTGTTGGGTTAGGTTTGACTAGTTGTAACGGACCGCTCCCGCGATAGCGGGGATGGTCGATGTCGATGCCGTGGCGCTTGAGCACGCCCTTGAGGTAGCCGATGGAGATATGCTTGCCCGTCTGCCTGAGGGCACGGTTGTAGCAAATCTCGCTGTCGTGCCGGCTGTAGTCGGGCCACACGGCAGCCATCTGGTGAAAGGCATCGCGCCCCTGTTCACCCGCATACCCTGCAAGGCAGCGGGCAAGCAGTTCCCACCTGATGCGAGTGGGCGCGATGTCGATTCCACGTGCCGCCACATCACTGGCGATGCGGCTGACGTTGACGGGATAGGCGTACTTACGGCAGGACGGTTTCATCGTCGCGGTTTTCAGAATCCGACTTTACGGGATTGTAGATACGCAGCTCAATCCAGTAGGTGCCCAAGTAATAGGTGCGCTTGAGAAGGCCCAGCTTGACAGCACGGCTCACGTGCTTGCGGGCGGTGCCGATGGTGAAGCCGAAGATCTTGCTCATGCGCTCGGCAAAGGCGGTGCTCTGCATCCTCATGAGATGGCCGTCTTCACGAAGGAAGTTCACGATGGTAAGATAAGCCAGTTCTCTTTCAATGACGTGGCTACGAAAACTCTTAAAATTGATTGATGATTTCATGGTGATAAAATTTAAAATGTTAATAGAAAAATTGAGTTACACGTATTCTCATGGATGAAATGGACGAAATAAAAGAATAGATGAAATCGCAATACAATATTTTTATAGGTTGTGTCAAAACTTGCGATGACACACCATTTCTATTTCATTCATTTCATCCAATTCATTCAGTTTATATATATAATATAGCGGATGAAATGGACGAAAATTCAGGCGGTTACCAGAGCGACATTTAACCGTCCATGAGCGACTACAGCGCCTGACGCAATTGCAGCATTCAGCATATTGTAGCAACTCGAAGGTTGGAATCCCAGCCGCTTTTGCATTTCCTCGACAACATCTTTTTCTTGACCGTGCTGCCGTCCTTGGGTAAGAACTCGGCAACCTGCTCTTGTATTTCAGCAATCTTTTGTTGCTGCTTGATCTCTTTTTGCTTCTGCTCGATCTCCAGCTGCAGCTGTCGGTCGGCAGTGGCGTCCATCGGGATGGCTTTCTCGTCAAGCTTGAACACCAGTCCACAGCTCTGACGGTGACGCGAAACATCATGGATGACCGTAAAGAGGGTGCCATGCTTCTCAACAATGAACTCATCGCTGCACTTCTGGTAGAGCATGGTGCCGATGTGGCCCTTCATCGACTTGTCCTGCTTGCCCTTGTTCTGGTGCATGACCACCACGATGCAACAGTTGAACTCATTGGCGATTGCGGCAAGCTTGTTGACGATGTCCTGGCTCTCGTTCACGTCGTTGTAGTTGTAGATCAGGTCGGCAATGCCGTCAATGACAACCAGGTCGGGACGGTCGTGCTCGATGGAACGCCTGATGAATTCATAGCGCGAGATTTCCTCGCTCTGCTCGTCGCTGTCGATGACAGCATTGCGCAGGCAGAAGACTTCCAGGTCGCCATGCCTATCGTGGGGCGTGATACTCTTGATCGTCTTGCGAATGCGGGCTGTGTCGCTCACGGCCTGCTCGGTGTCAAAGAATTGCACCTTGCCCTGCTTGATCAGGTTCTCGCAATTCTTGTAAATGTCGGAGCCGAGGAAAATCCCTGCAAGAATGTCGCAGAAGAAGGTCTTGCCGTTCTTCCACTTGGCGCTCACCGCCACCAGGTTGCCCTTGGGCAGCGTGGGCACATCGCCGATGCGGATGAGGTACTCGGGGTCGGGATAATCGACGTTGTCATCGACCACAAATTTCTCTTTGATGGTGGAGAACTCGCTTGTTGCGGTCTCCTCATCGCTCAGGCAGGCTTGCTGTCTGATTTCATCTAAAATGTCGTTTTTCATGGTTTTAAGAAATTAAATTGTTAATAAATGGGCTTTTAGGTCCCAGGGCTTTTGATTCTGGTCTTTGACTTTAGGGCTTTGGCTTAAGCCCTTGACTCTAGGGCGCGGATGCCACCTAAAACCTATAAACCTATTTTCTGGTGCAAAGATATGGTAAAATTACCATTACTTCCAAATAATTTCGCAAAAAATATTTGCACAATAACAATTATTTATCAGAAATGGTAGTCAAAGCCTCGAAATAATTGATATTTACCAATTACAACAAATCACTTCTTTGACCTAGCGTGAGTTTAACAGGAGAGCCATGTATAATCGTTTCAGCAAGAACCGCGGACAGCAGTCATGACGTGTTCTCTTGAACGAAATGGACGAAATGGACGAAACAAAAAAAAGACATCCGCACTCCCAATTCAAAATGGAATGCGGATGCCACTCTAAGCCCTAAGCTCTAAACCCTAAGCTCTAAGCTGCGAGCAACGCGAGCACAAAAGCGAAAGATTCTCTAAACTCTAAACACTAAACTCTAAACTGCGAGCAACGCGAGCACTAGTTCACGCCCAGGTCGTGCAGGGTGCGGGGTGCCGGAGTCTTGGGCATGGGCTGGCGGTCCTTGAGCTGGTCGAGGATGACCTCGATGGCCTTGTCGAGCTGCTGGTCGATGCCTGCTGCCTCCTTGACGGGGTCGTTGTCGATAAGGATATCGGGGTCCACGCCGTGGTTCTCGACAATCCAGTTGCCGTGGGTGTCATAGTTGGTGAAGAAGGGCACGCGTATGTCGGTGCCGTCCATATAGGGCAGTGAGCCGCTGATGCCCACGATGCCGCCCCATGAACGTGTGCCGATGACGGGACCGATCTTGTTCTCCTTGAAGCTCCAGGGGAACAGGTCACCGTCGCTGGCGCTGTACTTGTTCACCAGCAGCACCTTGGGGCCGACGAGCGTACGCTCGGGCGTGGTGCCGTTGTGGTTGCTGCCGCGATACATGGTCAGGCGGTAAGGCTGACGCAGCAGGCGCTCAATCACCATGGGCGAGATGTTGCCGCCGCCGTTGCCGCGGTCATCGACGATAAGGGCCTCCTTGTCGGTCTGGGCAAAGAAGTAGCGCGAGAACTCACGCAGGCCCTCGGGACCCATGTCGGGGATATAGACGTAGCCCACACGGCCACCGGTTTTCTCGCTCACATAGTCGATGTTGTGCTGTACCCACTCGTAGTGGTACAAGGGATATTCGTCCTGGATGGGCTTGACAACCACCTTGCGGCCGCCCTCGAGGGTCAGCTCGGTCATCACACCGGCCTTGTCGCGCAGCAGAGTGTAGATATTGCTTACGCCCTTGGCGCTGACGCCGTCGATGGCGGTGATGATGTCACCTTCCTTGACGTTCATGCCGGGCTCCAGCAGCGGCGAGCGCAGCTCGCTGCGGTCGGGAGCGCCGCGCAGGATCTTTGTGATCTTGTAGCCGTTAGCCACCTGCTCCAGCTCAGCACCCAGCATGCCGATGTTGTGCTGGTCGGCCATAATGTGGTCACCGCCGTCAACATAGGCATGGCCCACTGCCAGCTCGCCAATCATGCCGCCGATGACGTAGGTGAGGTCCAGGCGGTTCTTGACATAGGGCAGCAGGGCGGCATACTTGTCGTGCATGGCCTGCCAGTCAACGCCGTGCATGTTCTCCAGATAGAAACCGTCGCGATAGGCACGCCAGGCCTCGTTGAAGATCTGCTTCCACTCCTGGTCATAGTTCACTGTGGCGATCATGTCGTCGAGGTTGACTTCGTTGCTCAGGTCGGCTTTGCGGGGAGTGAGCGGTGCGATATAGACTTTGTCGCCCTTCATGAACGCGGCGGTCTTCAGGTCGGCCGAGGGGATCATGAAAGCGCGCTCGGCCACAGCCTCGTCCTTCTGCTCGGCAAAGTCATAGACCCGGACACCGCCACGGCCGCTGCTGTACCACAGGTGACTGCCGTCGCACGCGAAGCCGCCATAGTTGCCGGCACCGAGGGGTAGTTTCACGATGCGGTCGGCAATGCCGTTGATGTCGATGCGGATGGCATTGGGATCGGCCTGGGCTTTACCTTTACCCTTGCCGCCCTTCTTGTCCTTGGGGGCGTCTTTGGGGGCATCTTTGGGCTTGTCGCCACCGGCGTTCACCTGATCGTCCTTGGGAAGGAAGGGCGAGGGGGTGTCCTTGGCCAGCATAACGAGGTAGATGCCTTCCATCTCGCGGTAGGCAAAGTTCCACTCGATATTGCTGTAGATGGGGTTGAAGTCGCGGGCCGAAGCAAAGATCAGGTACTTGCCATCGCTGGAGAAGACGGGAGAATTGCTGTCATACCAGCGGTCGGTCACGGGATATTCCTTGCGCTCGGCGATGTTGTAAAGGTAAACCACGCTGTATTCGTTGGTGCCCTGGCGGTAATAGGTCAGCCACTTGCCGTCGGGCGAGAAGCTCGGGGTGGGGATTTCGCCCATCTCGTCGGTGAGCAGGGTCTGCTTGGCCATGGTCTTGACGTTGAGCAGAATCATGCGGTTCTTGCGGTCGGTATAGACAATCTGGCTGCCGTCGGGGCTCCACTCAAAGTCGCGGATGTAGGTGTCGTTATCGAAGGTCAACTGCTTGGCTTGGTCGCTCCCCACGGGGCGTACCCAAATCTCGGTCTCGCCGGTCTGGTCGCTGATGTAGGCGATGTTTTTGCCGTCGGGGCTCCACGAGGCGTTGCGCTCGTGCACACCGGGCGTGTGGGTGATGTTGCGCGTCACGCCGTGCTTGGCAGGCACGTCAAATACCTCGCCGCGGGCGCTGATGGCGATGCGGCTGCCGTCAGGAGCCAGGCTGCCGCTGCGCAGGTCGTCCTTGACTTTGCGCTGCTCCTCACGGGCAAAATTGTTCTCGCTGTTGAGATAGACGGTGATTTTCTCGCTGCGCTTGGTCGCGGGATCGAGCACATACAGGTAACCGCCGTTCTCAAACACGATTTTGCCGCCACCGCAGCTGGCAAACTTCACGTCATACTCGGTGAAGTCGGTCACCTTCTGCGTTGCGCCGGTGCGGGTGTTATAAACAAAGATGTTCATGCGGTTGTCACGGTCGCTCATGAAGTAAATCTCGTCGCCAATCCACATCGGGTCGATGTCCTGGGCAATGTTGTCGGTGATGTTGGTCACCGTTTTGGCCTGGGTGTCATAGATCCAGATGTCGTCGGCCATACCGCCCTTGTAGTATTTCCACGTGCGGAATTCGCGGAAAACGCGGTTATAGGCCAGTTTGGTGCCGTCGGCATTGTAGGAGCAGAAACCGCCCTCGGGCAGCGGTAACTGCTGCGGCATGCTGCCGTCGATGGGAGCGCACCACAGTTTGCCGTCAAAGCTGTCGCTGATGCGGTTACGGTAGATGACGCCACGGCCGTCACGTGTCCAGGTCATGGTGATGTTGTTGGGACCCATGCGGTCGCCCCAGTCGTCGCGGGGATTGCTGGCCGTGAAGGTGATGCGGCGGGGTTCGCCACCCTGGGCAGGCATCACATAGACCTCGGTATTGCCGTCGTACTGGCCCGTGAAGGCGATGGTCTGTCCATCAGGCGAGAAACGGGCAAAGGCCTCATAGCCCTTGTGGGAAGTGAGTTTACGCGCGGTGCCGCCAGTGATGGGCACAGTGTAGATGTCGCCGGCATAGGAGAAGGCGACTTCACTGCCGTTGGTACCGGGGAAACGCAGCAGGCGCCCCTCGTCGGCTTGGCTGTTCAAAGCCACGGCAGCCAATGCTGCCATCAAGATAAGTTTTTTCTTCATTTGTTAAGTTGTTAGTTATTAGGTTGTTTAGTTATGAGTAGTTTCGGTTCTAGCGTTTGATGACCCTGAAATGGACGGGTTTACAGGGCGTGAAGGACTTAGGCAACCTGATTTGCTTGAATGTGATGGCGTTTTCGCCCTTGAGCAGTTTGACATTGACCATGTTGCTGTGAGCAATGCCGTTGATGCTGAAGTCGTTGATGTTGGTCATCACCAGCGTCCCCATCAAGTGGCTGTTGACACTCACTTCCCTCACGTCGAGCGTGCCGGTAGGATGATAGCCCACATCGACCAGATAGTCTCCACCTTCGGCCACACTGACCGTGATCGTCGTTTGGCCGCTCACGCTGTCCGGGAAGAAGGCAATCTGTGGTGTCAGGTTGAAGGCCATATAGGGTCTTGACATGTAGCCGTTGATGTATTTTCCCGCAATCTCTACCGAATACTCGGCGAAACCATCGTTCTCGGGCAGGGCAAATACCGAGTCATTAATGGGCATCGGCTTGCCGTTGGTTAATAAGCGATAGGACAATTCGGGATTGAAATCGACAATGCGGCCGCTGTCGTTGGTCCATTCCACAGTAGGGGTAGGGGGCATGAACACCTCATTGTGATGCAGGGTGACTTTGTTGGACTTGCGCTGGCCATGCTGCATGGTAATGACGATGCTGTGGCGTCCCTGAATGGTATTGGGCAGGAAAGCGCTCTCCAACGGCGTGCCGTTATCGGTAATAGAAGCCACGTCGTTGCCAATGCCCTCGACCTTGATGTCGAGCACGGCTTGCCGGTAGTTCAGTCCGGTCAGCACTTTAGTGCCTGGCATGCCATCGGGCACAATCGGGGTGAACTCGATTCCCTCAGACTTGAAGTTCATGCCCATAAACACCCGCAGCAGCATGGCGGCATTGGAGGCCGCAGTCCCCAGATTGTCGGTTTTGATGCCCTGGATGTGAATGCCACGGGACTGGTAGAGCGCCTGGGCACGATACAGGGCACCCAGGCCGCGGCGCAAGGCGTTCTCGTTGCGGGTATAGGCCGCTGCCAGATTCCACAGCGCTTGGGTGGTCGCCCACGATGCGTTAGCGAAATAGGGTTCGATGGCCGTCGAGGGAGGGTAGGTGACGTTCACGCCATAGTTGGATATGGGTGTTTGGCTAATCAGGTTTTCGGCCCTGTCATCGTCGGCGATACCCCACAAGACGCACATGGCTTGGGATGTGTTATCGGTGAGCGGAGCCTGCTTGGGCACTGCCATGCCATAGAGGAATGAACTGTAAAACCCGCGTTCCTCGTTCCACAGGTATTGGTTGATGCCATCCTTGAGGCGCTGGGCATCTTTGTCATGGGAGTGCTCGATTTCCATCTCGTCGGCCATTTCGGCCAGGATGGCATAGGCATGGGCAGTGAGGATGTTGTTGCCCAATGACATGCACGAGAACAGGTCGTTATAGCCCATCCAGGTCATGCGGCGGGCACCCAGGGGGCGTGACGAGGTGAATCCTGCCCCGTGGTTCAGGCCGGTAGTGCGGTCGGGCAGCACTTGGCTGTTGATATCCAGCGTTTTTTTGATGACATGGTAGGAATAGGCCAGCCACTGGCGGTCGCCGGTGGTCTTATACACCTCCCATGCGGCGGTTGCCCAGCCGATGTGGTCGCTCACCACGGGCCATTGCCCCTCGCGCTGCATGATGATGCTGTCGCGGTCCACCATGGTCTTGAGGGTGGACATGGTTTGATACGGCTTGAGGCAGGCCAGTGACAGGTACATGGCGCAGTACAGGCGGCTGTAATTGTGTTCGGGGATGAAATTGCCGTTTTTGTCAATGCCGTCGGCAATGCGCTCGACCGACATGTTGTACAGGGCGTCGATCAGCGGCTGGTCACTGGTGTACTCGGGCATGGTGGCGGGACGCTCCTTGCGTTTGCGCCACGGTTTTCCCTGGACAAACTTCACATTCAGGGAATCATAGTTGTCATTGAGGGAATCCAGGCGTCCAAGGCTGATGTTGCTCTTGATGCGGTCGCCGTCCCGGGCCACGCAGGCAAAGACCGTATCCTCGATAATGCTGTCACCCGTGACAGTAAAAGCCTCATTTTGCGAGATGACATGACCGTTCATTTCATCCCCGCTGTGGCAGGCACACAACAATAAGCCCACAGCAGCAGCCATGAGCCACAGGGGTGACTTCAGCACTTGATTCACATTCATTGTTGTCGCAAAGATAATTGTTTTTTGGGACAAATGGCACGTTAATTGCCTTTTTGAGTCCAAAATGTGGTTTTTTAATGAAATTATTATACTTTATTAATATGAAGAATTCTGATAGTAAAAGACAGCCCCATTGTGCACGGCCCTCCCTCCCCGCACACGCTTATCATCCTAATGCTTCTTTTTCGGCTATTCGCCGGCCATTCATAGCGTGGCCCGACAAATAAGCCATCCCTGTCACTCCATAAGTGGCAGAAATGGTGACAAAATGGCGGTTTTCGCTCATTGGCACACTCGTTGCTAATTAGCAAAACAGAAAATTAACAACTAAACATTTTAAATCATATCATTCAAGAAATCATGACTATTAAACCATTAAATGACCGCGTTCTCATCGAACCGGCTAAAGCAGAAGAAGTTGTCGGTGGCATCATTATCCCTGACAGTGCTAAGGAAAAACCTCTCAAGGGTAAAGTGCGTGCCGCAGGCAACGGGACCAAGGACGAAGAGATGATTGTTAAGCCCGGTGACACGGTGCTCTATGGCAAGTATGCCGGCAACGAAATCGAGATCGACGGCGAGAAGCTGCTGATGATGCGTCAGAACGACATCCTGGCCATCGTGATGGACTAATACAGTTTTTAAATAAGAATTAAAAATGTTGGCCGAATGCCGACTAACAACTAGAAACTAACAACTAGGGACTAAAAAAACTAAAAAACAATATGGCTAAATTAATTAAATTTGATATCAAAGCTCGCGAAGAGCTCAAGAAGGGCGTTGACCAGTTGAGCGACGCCGTCAAGGTCACTCTGGGACCCAAAGGCCGTAACGTGATTCTCGACAAGAAGTATGGTGCTCCCCACATCACTAAGGACGGTGTGACCGTAGCACGTGAAGTGGAACTGGAGGACGAATTCCAGAACATAGGCGCACAGCTCGTCAAGGAGGTCGCCAGCAAGACCAACGATGATGCCGGTGACGGCACCACCACCGCTACTGTTCTTGCTCAGGCTATCATCACCGAGGGCCTCAAGAACGTGGCTGCCGGTGCTAATCCCATGGACGTGAAGCGCGGTATCGACAAGGCCGTGAAGGTGGTTGTCGATGGTATCAAGGAGCAGGCTCAGGAAGTGGGCGACGATTTTGACAAGATCGAGAATGTGGCACGCATTAGTGCTAACAACGATGATGCCATTGGCCAGCTCATTGCCGAGGCCATGAAGAAAGTAAAACAGGATGGTGTGATCACCGTCGAGGAGGCCAAGGGCACCGAGACCCGCGTCGATGTGGTTGAGGGTATGCAGTTCGACCGTGGCTACATTTCGCCCTACTTTGTCACCAATGCCGACAAAATGGCATGTGAGATGGAACGCCCCTACATCCTTATCTTTGACAAGAAGATTTCGGGCCTTAAGGACCTGCTGCCCCTGCTGCAGGGCGCTGTACAGGCTCATCGTCCCATGCTCATCATAGCCGAGGACGTTGACGGTGAGGCTCTGGCATCGCTCGTGGTGAACCGCCTGCGTGGTTCGCTCGAGGTGTGCGCTGTCAAGGCTCCAGGCTTTGGCGACCGTCGCAAGGAGATGCTGCAGGATATCGCTATCCTCACCGGTGGCACTGTCATCAGCGAGGAGACCGGACTCACACTTGAAAAGGCTACCCTCGATATGCTGGGCACTGCCGAGAAGGTCACCGTTGACAAGGAGAACACCACCATCGTCAATGGCGCCGGTAACAAGGATATGATTGCTGACCGCATCGCTCAGATCCGCGTCCAGATCGAGAATACCAAATCGAGCTATGACAAGGAGAAACTTCAGGAGCGCCTGGCCAAGATGTCGGGTGGCGTGGCAGTCCTCTACATCGGTGCACCCAGCGAGGTGGAGATGAAGGAGAAGAAAGACCGCGTGGATGATGCCTTGAGCGCTACACGCGCCGCTGTTGCCGAGGGTATCGTGCCCGGTGGCGGCACCGCTTACATCCGTTGCCTCAAGGCCCTCGAGGGCATGAAGGGCGACAACGATGATGAGACCACAGGTATCCACATCATCACTCGTGCCATCGAGGAGCCCCTGCGTCAGATCGTGGCCAATGCAGGTCTGGAAGGCGCTGTGGTTGTCAATCGTGTTAAGGAAGGCACTGGTGACTTTGGTTACAATGCCCGCACCGAGCAGTATGAGAACCTGTTTGAGACCGGTGTTATCGATCCCGCTAAGGTATCACGCATCGCCTTGGAGAACGCTGCCAGCATCGCCGGCATGTTCCTCACTACCGAGTGCGTTATTGCCGAGAAGAAGGAACCCGAACCCGCTATGCCCGCTGGAGCTCCCGGTATGGGCGGTGGCATGGGCGGCATGATGTAAGACACAGAACTTTTTCATAACGCTTTATAGATCAGTGAATCCCCTGCTGGCTCAACGGCTGGCAGGGGATTCTTTTATTGATAGGGCTTTGATGAAAAAATCAAGCGGCCTTACAGTTCGATGGCATCCTTCACTTTTTCGTCAAGGAGTGCGATATCCAGCACCTCCCTGATGGTGCTCACATAGTGGAAAGTGAGGCCCTTGAGATACATGGCGTTAATCTCCTCGATGTCCTTGCGGTTGTCCTTGCACAGGATGATGTCGGTGATGCCGGCACGCTTGGCGGCAAGGATCTTTTCTTTAATGCCGCCCACGGGCAATACCCGGCCGCGCAGGGTGATCTCACCGGTCATGGCCAGATGGTCCCTGACCTTGCGCTGGGTGAACGACGAGGCCAGCGAGGTGACCATGGTCACACCAGCCGAGGGACCGTCCTTGGGGATGGCGCCTTCGGGTACATGGATGTGAACGTTGTACTTGTCAAACAACTCTGGATCGATGCCCAGCAGGGAACAATGTGAACGCAGGTACTGCAGCGCGATCACAGCCGACTCCTTCATCACGTCACCCAAATTGCCCGTCAAGGTCAATTTCTCGCCCTTGCCATGCGCAAGCGACGATTCCACAAACAGGATTTCGCCTCCCACTGCGGTCCATGCCAGTCCCGTCACCACGCCGGCAAACTCATTGCCTTCATACTTGTCGCGGCTGTAGTCAGGAGATCCCAGGTACTCTTTCAGGTCATCAGCCTTGATGCTGGTGGGATAGGGGTCGCCACTTGCTTTGTGACGGGCCACGCGGCGCAGCACGGTGGCAATTTTCTTTTCCAGCTGGCGTACACCCGATTCACGTGTGTACTCATCGATCATCTTGAGGATCACCTGCTTGCCAAACTTGATCTCATTTTTCTTGAAACCGTTTTCTGACAGTTCTTTGGGAACGAGATGCCGTTTAGCGATTTCCAGTTTCTCCTCGGGGATATATCCGTTGATCTCGATGACTTCCATACGGTCGAGCAGGGGACGGCTCACGGTCGTCAGGCTGTTGGCCGTAGCGATGAACAGAATCTTGGATAAGTCGTAATCGACATCCAGGTAGTTGTCATGGAAATGGCCGTTTTGTTCAGGGTCAAGCACCTCAAGCAATGCCGATGAAGGGTCTCCCTTGAAATCTTGACCCACCTTGTCGATCTCGTCAAGAACGATGACAGGGTTATTGCTTCCACAGCGGGCGAGGGCGGCAATAATGCGGCCGGGCATCGCACCGATGTAGGTGCGGCGGTGACCGCGGATTTCGGCCTCGTCATGCAGGCCGCCCAGCGAAATGCGGGCATATTCACGGTGCAGCGCGTCGGCAATGGACTTGCCCAGAGATGTCTTGCCCACTCCCGGAGGACCGTACAGGCACAGGATAGGAGCCTTTAAGTCGCCTCGCAGCTTGAGCACAGACAAATGTTCCAATATGCGGTCCTTAACCTTCTCCAGACCGTAATGGTCGGCGTTGAGTTTCTCCTCGACCTTCTTCAGGTCAAAATTGTCCTCGGTATATACGTCCCATGGCAGGTTAAGCATGTTGTCCAAGTAGGCGTATTGCACCGAATAGTCAGGCGATTGCGGATTCAGACGCTCCAGCTTGCGGAGCTCTTTATCGAATTGTTTCTGCACCTCTTCGCTCCACTTCATCTTGGAGCCGCGCTCTTGCAGCTCTTCGATATCATCGATGTCGGTGCCCAGCTCTTCCTGAATGGTGCGGATTTGCTGCTGCAGGAAGTGTTCCCGTTGCTGTTGGGATAAGTCTTCACGTGTGCGTGACTGGATGTTAGCTTTAATCTCAACCAGCTGTTCCTCACGGGTTAGCAGCGAGTAGAGCAGATAGGCGCGTTTCTTGATATCCCGTTCTTCAAGCATGTGCTGCTTTTGGTCAGGCTCAAAAGCGATGTTGGTGGCGAGGAAATTCATCAGATACATGGGATTATCGATGTTTTTCATCGCAAATGCCAGTTCCCGGCCGTTGGTGCCCATGTTGCGGAGCATGCGCAATGTCACTTCGACGATCGACTGCATCAGGATTTCAAACTCCTTGTCGCCAGCCAATGGGGGCCTGTCCTCAATCAGTGCGACTGAGCCTCTCAGGTAGGGGGCTGTCTGCGACACCTTTTCGAGTTGGCAAGCCGAACGTCCCTGCAGAATCACGTTGGTTGACCCATCGGGCAGTTCCAGCACCTTGATGATGGTGGCGATGGTACCCTGACGGTACAGGTCCTTCTCGATAGGGTCTTCCACGCGGCTGTCAAATTGACAGAACACCGCAATGGAGCAGTGGCTCTGCTCCGACTCTTTGATCAGGCGCATGGATTTTTCCCGTCCCACCGACACCGGCATCGTCATCATGGGAAACAATACCATATTGCGTAAAGGCAGGATAGGGATGTCTTCAGCCTTGTTGTCTTGTATGTCAGTGCCGTCATTCACCTCATGAATCTCGGTGATGATAGGGACCACACGGGCACCTCCATCATTCATTTCGGCATCAATATTTTCTAAAAAATCGAACATATTTTTAGTCTATAGACTCCTGTGAATTGATTTCGCTCAAATGAGCGGGCAAAGATACAAAAAAACCACTGAATTAAATCCAATCTGAACCTCAATTTAAGAAAATTTACAAGCGGCACCCGTTAGCAGATGCCGCTTGTAATAATCAATAGACGTTTTCAGGTCTCTTATTTGATGACTTTAACGCTTTGGGTGCTGCCGTCACTGTAGGTGCGAACAATGATGTTCACGCCCTGAACGGGATGGCTGTACTCAATACCGCGGATGTCATAGTAGCGCTCGCTGACAACAGTCTTGTTGATGTTGGTCTCGTGAATAGCCGAGGGAACCTTGATGATCGAGAACTCACCACAGGCAGGTGTGGTGTGTACATTCTCGGTGGTGGGCAGCGAGTAGATACCGATGCTGCCACCTGCGCATACCAGGTTGCCTGCATAGTCAAATGCCATCTGGTAGATGGAGCCTTGACCCGTCTTGAACGAGTACTTGGGAGCGAGGATGGGCGTAGTGCCGTCCCAGGTAACATCGAAGAACTGGAGAACATAGCTGCCGTCGTTGATGACAAGCATGCTGGCATCGTCGCTGACAGCAAAGCCTGAGCGGTCGCTACCGTTCAGCATCTCGTTGTAAGGTGCGCGGCCTGAGTTGAAGGTCACGTTGCCGTCATTGTCAACAAACATGAGCGAAGGTACGCCTGCCGCGTTGTTGCCGGCACTGCGGTACTGTGATACCCAAACACCGTGGCCAGCAGGATCAGCAACCACGTTACCGTTGGTGTTGGCCTGCCATGCACCGATGTCGAAGTACTGGCTGGGAGCGGTTGACCAGGTGTCAACGATGCTGCCGTCTTCCTGACCGATGTTGTAAACACCCACGCCATTGCCAAAGTCCTCAAGATATACATACAGCTTGGTGTCGGCTCCCTCACCGCCAATGCCTACGCCAGGCGTCGAAGAACCGACATTCTGTCCGTCATTAACAATCAGACCACTGCTCTGGCGGGTACCGATGAAGAACTCGGTCCAGTCGCCCTCGATGTTCATGGGATCAGCGATGAATACGCCGGATGCGCCATCGCCCCAATCGGGAACATACAGCTTACCTTGAGCGTCAATGCCCATACGGTAGTTGCTGCCCCAGCTGTGTCCGCCACGATACAGGTCGTCGCTCACGCGCTGGCCCATCACATCGCAGACGTAAACGCCATTGCTGGCGCTGCCGCTGCCCGCACGGTTACCGGCATAGATGGTACCCATCTTGGGGCTGCAAGGCGACTTGTCCACAGCGACAAACAGCTGTCCGCCGTAAGTCTGGTTGAGCGGGTTGATGCGCTGAATAGTGGTGATGCTCTCACCCTCAACGGTGACAGCCCAGGTCAGGCTTTCGCCAGGATTAGCAGGCAGGTCTTCATAATTGATTTCGATGCTGTTCTCGCCCTTGACAACATTGGGAACCTCGATAGTTCCTACCTCGTTGCCCTCGTTGTCATAGAAGGTGATGAAGGCATTCTGTGCATCATCGTTAGCATTGAAGGTGAACTGGTAAGCGCCATCAATATCGCTGGCAACCAATCCATAAGCATAGATGCCGGGCACGCCGGGCTGCGATGCGATATTGGTTTGCCACTTGGTGATCTTGTTGTCCTGCATCAGGTAGAGGTTGATGTCCTCACCCTTGACAGCGGCACCGGTCGACATGAATGTGGTTGCGAGCGGTTCAAGATCGGTATTGGTGGTTGCTACCAGAGCGGCCTGGTCAAGACCGGCAGTGATGTCATAAAGCTTAATGCCACCCACATTAATGCCTTCTTCACCATCGGCGGCCATATAGGGCGTTACCATGTACTGATGCTGAGCATACTTGAAGAATGAGGTGCCCTTAACGGGGATGTCACACTCATCGCCTTCGAAGCGGGCCACCACTTCACTGTCAGTGCCGTTGGCCTTTGCCGTAGCAACCTCCATCACCAAGGTGTTCTCACCGTCAAGCATGACTTGGTCGTCGTTGCGCGGCGAGGTAACGATCTGCGGTTCACCGATCTTTGACTTGGTGAAGTTGCTCTGTGCGCTGATGGTCTTCTCGGTGTAAATGGTGCTGGTGATCTGGTTATTCACGATAGCCAGTTTCAGGAACCTCATGCCACCGGCGCTGGAAGCAGCGTCGTTGGTGCCGATGACAGTAACAGTGCACTCGTCGGCTCCGCCATCGATGGCAAGCGACTGGGCACGATAGTAATAGAAGTTGGCTGAACTCTGGGTGGTTACCCACTCGATGGGATCGCTGTCAAAGTCGGCCCACTTGAACAAGCGCATTGTACCACGCTCAAATCCCGCATTCACCTGGCCTTCGCCAAACTGGGTCTGAACACTGTTGATACCCACAAGCTGATTGTCAGCGGTGAAGGCGATATCGTTCAGGCGGCTGTAGAAACCGGCATTGTTGGGCTCTGCGGGAGCGATGCCATTGATGCTCAGTTCCTTGACAATCACCTTGTCAACATTGTTGATGAGATACAGGTGCGGAGTGCCGTCCTCGGCGTTGGTGAGCACAACGGTGCTGTCGCCGCGAACGAGCATGCGCTTGATGATGCCGTCCAGATCATACTCGGTGCCCTCGTCACGATTAAGCACAAGCTTTTCGGGTGCAATCACATAGGGAGGCAGGTCAGGCTCGGGATAGTTCTGGTAGAGATCATCCGGGATGACGTAGTCGGTAGCCTCAAGCAGGGGCACCTCATAAGTGGTCTTGTTGGCCTCGACAACGATGTCGCCCGAAGCCTTGCTGATCCACTCTTGCCATTCGCCGTCAACTGTGGGCGCGGTGTATTCGCCCAGGGGCTTATAGCCTTCGGCCTCAACGGCCAGCGTATAGGTTCCAGGCTCAAGATTTTCAAACACGAATACACCGTTATAGTTCTGGTCGGTGGTGTAACGTGCCACCTCCTGGCCATTCTTGCTCAGGATAACAACAGCGCCGTTGATGGGAGCCCACTGGTCCATGGTACCTGCATTGTAGTTGTACAGGTTGTGAACGAGATGGGTGTGTACATCCTTCACCGTACCCATGATATAGCCCTTGTTGTCGGGCGTGAGTCCGAAGTATTCACCAATACCGCGGGCGATGCGGATACCTTCCTGGTGGCAGTAGTCGATGTTCAGCGCACGGTGACGTGCGGGCTGGTAGGTGTGGAAATAACCCTCAACCAGGAAGCCCGGAGCGCCATGCTTGAGCACGCCCAGATAGCCGGTGTAAGCGATGCCGGTATTGGGGTCAACACGGGTCGATGAGCTGCCGTAGAAGTTGATGTCACCCCTCACGTTGGGACTCGACGGGCTGTAATTGGTCATCGGGTCAATCTCGTTGGTGTAGAAAATGGGCCAGCAAGTAAGACCCATGGCACGACTGCCCGGTGCCAGGTCACCCCCTTCGCCGTCATTACCGCGGTAGAGCATCAACGGGTAGTTGGTCGCTGTACCGTCGGTGAGGGCATTGGAGTGGTGAGACAGGAACATGTCATAGTTGCCGATTTCCACCTCTTCGCAGATCTCTGACAAGGGGCGGTTGTAGATCTCGGCGTCAGGAGCTCCCTGTACATAGGGGTACGGGCCGTTGAACCACCTTGACATGGTAATGTTCTCGGGTTTCACGCCCATCTTGATGAGTTGGGCACGTGTCTGGATCGATTTCCACAAGTTGGTGTTCGACTCGTAGAAGCCGTTGGTGTCGGGACGTCCCGTTTCGGGCAGCATGGGATAGGGGATAGTGGCCATCGGGCTACGGCAAGTAATAAGATCTTTTTCATAGCGGTCATCATTTGGTTACGTTAATCATATAAGCCTCTCCGGCGGGAGTGCTGAAGACAATCTTGCCGGCAATAGCGTGGGGATACATAGCGATGACGTCATCGCCAGTGAGCACTTGGGTTGTGCCATCGAGGGTTGCTGCAACGATGGTTGAAGCGTAAATGAACTCGCCATCGTCCTTGTCCATCATGCCCACAACGGTATTGTCGTCATACCATACCGGGGCACGCATCTGTCCCACCTTGCGCACATTGCTGCCGTCAAGGTCGCAAACGTAGGCGCCGTGGGCGGCCTGATAATACAGCACCTTAGTGCCATCGGGAGACAACGAAGCCCACATGTAGCTGAATTGGGTGCCATTGGGCGACAGCTGGCGGGTCTTGCCGTTAACGGTAATCATCAGCTGGCCCTTGTTGATGGAGAGAACAGGCAATTTTTGGGCCTTGGCATTGCCAATGGCCTTGTTGCTGAACTTGCCTTTGTTTACTGCACCCACGCTGGTGGCGTTGACAGCATAGCCCTGCAGGTCACGCGTGGGCTTTACCAGCACTTGGCTGGCACCGGTAGCCAGGTTCACGCTCTTGAGCGTGGACAGGCGCAGGTGCTTGTCATTAAATGAGCCTTCGCGGTAAACGACCGTTTGGCCGTCGGGTGAGATCTTCACGTTATGGCCTGCGCTGGGAGCATTGCTCAGCACTTGTGTCTGGCCACTGGTCAGGTCTAGCTTGGTGAGGCCTTGGTTGGTTGCGCTGGTCAGCAGCAGATAATCGCCCTGGGGGCTGATGGCCGCTACAGCAGCTTTGTCAGGCAGATTGACCTTCTCGATCGAGGTCACATTCAATACCTGGCCCATTGCACTCATCGAGAGACCTAACGCCAATGCGAAAAGAAGTTTTCTCATCATGATGGTTAAATGGTTTAAAGTTAAACAATAAAGGTAATATATACTATTAAAAATAATAAACGAAGTAATATATTGCAGCAAAAATATATAAAATAAATGTAAATAACAAGTAAAATGTGTTTAAAAACTATAATGCTCGCTCAGCGAGCATTATAGGGTCTAGGGTCTAGGGTCCAGGGTTTAGGGAACTTTGATGCTCGCTGCGCTCGCAGCTTAGGGTTTAGAGAGTATCTGATTTTAATGCGGATTACGCGGATTTAACGAAGGCATCCGCACTCCTGAAAACTGGGGGAGTGCGGATGCAATTAGTTTAATTAGTTTAATTCGTTTAATTCGCTTCCTAAGTTGTTGTGTCTTGTCCTGAAATAGGTTGACAAAAATGTCAACATAATTTAGGACTAAAATGAAGTACGATGAACGAAGGACAGATCACGAGAAATTACTAATTT
>CACYAW010000047.1 GCA_902772455.1 uncultured Bacteroidales bacterium | reverse complement strand
TTGTCCCAACGGTGCTTGCGGCCGATGAGAATTCCTAAAATCCAAATATTGAAACCGCCTATGATGGTGCCGAAAAGCCAGTCTTTGGCATCAAGCTCATGGAGGTTCCACATGTTGGCAAAGCCACCAATCAGGCCGATGAGGCCACCTATTGACATCATGATACCTAGAGCAATCAGCACAATGCTCAAGGTCTTATTTCTTTTCTCGTTTTCCATAACTAGTGATGCCTTTTATCAATCGTTTCCATCTATTAGACGCTTCCAGTGTATAAAAAACTACACACTGGAAGCGATTTTTTTTACATCTAACAAATGGATGTGAAGATTGAGGTCAGGAAAGTAACGACGGCTACTGCAATGACGGTCACTGTGGCGATAAATGCTTGCGGTTTCATAATTCCTCCTTTTTTAAATAATTTCTATTGGAGCTCGTCAAGAGCCAAGTATTTGTTAAAATCTACTGCAAAAGTGGTGCCAATTCCTGCTTTTTTCAACATAATTTCACCAAAAACCGCAAATTGTAATAGATTTTCACGAAATGCTGTCTAATTTTTTTACACTCTATGCAATCATTGATAATGCACGGGATGTGAACCGGGAACATCTTCATGATTGGAGATCTTTGGATTTATACTGATTGGGTTAGTTGATCACGTTAGGCCGATTACTCAATTGCATGCGTCAGGATGATGCTGGTGAAGAGAGTGATAATGGCCACGATAATCATGCTGGCTGTGGCTACAAATGCTTGCGGTTCCATAATTCTTCAGTTTTTAATAATGGGTGAGTCGTTTAGTCGTTTTCAATCAGTTCCAGCCTGTCGGTTCTGGTCTTGTGCAGGATTTAACACGGGCTCTTCCTCAACGAGGCCAGTCGAGTCGTCTGAATTGTGGCGGGTCATGCCGTAACGGTGGAGATCGTTGAAATCCACGATATCTTGCTTTTCCCCTTTCACGAGATTGAGTTGGCCATGGTCTTCCACATTCAGGGAGACGATGGGATTGCCTATCCGGTTGAGTGAATCGATGAACGATGCGATTTGGTCGCGATGTATCGTTTGACTGCAGATTATTCTAGAGGCACCACGAGTTGAATCATGAGGCCACTTGGTGCGCACTGTATAGGACAGATAGGCATTATATTCGTCTTGGGTCAGTTGGGCACCGGGCTTGAGTTTGGTGTGATAAGCCAGATAGGCATTGAAGGGTGTTGAATAGTGAATCACTTGTTTCTCCCACCAGTCTGAAGTATGGCTGATTGAGTCAAAGGCGATGGTTTCAGTCTTGATGGTGCCATCCTGGCCCCTGTACGAGACCTCGACTTCGCACAGGTCAAATAAGTCATGAGAGAACGACAACTCATAGGTTGTTCCGGCCTTGATGCTGCTGGCTGGCCTGATGCATGAGGTGATGGCTGTAGTGGCGATGACCATCAATGCTGCGAAATATACTATCTTTTTCATAACAACTGGGATTAGGGGTGAATGATTATTGGGCTGAAGTGCTCCCCTGGGTAGCTGGCTCCTGCTCGGCCACCGTGGCCGAGTCAACCGCGTTGCGGTCGGTTGACTCGCCATAATTATTCATTTCGAAACACTCGATGTCTTCTTTGTTGCCTTTCACCACCGTCAACTGGTGATTGTTCACATCGATGGAAATGGCGGGATTGCCTAGCCGATTGAGTGAATCGATGAACGAGACGATGTGGTCACGAGGGACGATATGGCTATCAGATTTCATGGCGCCATGCTTCGGAAAATCCGGCCACTCGGTGCGCACCTCGTAGTACAGATAGGCATCATACTCGTCCTGGGTCAGTTGGGCATCCGGTTTGAGCTGGATGTGATAAGCGAAGTATTCATTGAAGGATGTCGTATACTGGATTATCTGTTTTTCCCACAACTTGTATCCTTTGGTGATGGTGTCGGTCTTGATGGTGCCGTCATGGCCCCTGTATGAAACTATGAAATCGCACAGATCAAAGATGTCGCCGTCGGCCGAGAATCGATAGATGGTTCCTGCTTTAATGCTGTTGGCAGGCTTGACGCATGAGGTGATGGCCACTGTGGCAATCATCATCAGCGCTGCAAAATATACTATCTTTTTCATTGTTGTCAAGTTTTATTCGGTGAATGGTTACTTGGCGAGATAGTCGCTGTAGAGTCGCTGGAGTTCGTCGGGGGTGATGCCCACAGCCTTGAGTTGTCCCAGGAAGTAGTCCATCTCGCCCTGCATGAGCTGGTCGCGCCGGGTGGCAACAATCTTCTCCTTGGCGTCGGGGCTGACAAAGTAGCCCAGCCCACGCTTGGTGTAGATGATCCCGTTCTGCTGCAGGTGGTCATAGGTGCGCGCCACGGTGTTGGCGTTGACCTCGATTTCGGCGGCGAGTTCACGCACGCTCGGCACTTTTCCTTCGGCCGTCAGCGCCCCTGAAAGAATCTGGTCGCCAATGCGGTCTGCGATTTGCAGATAAATCGCTTTATTATCCTTGAAATTCATAATATATTATCGATTAAAGGATATCTCACTAATTACTAATCAAATATCACTTCCACCACTTGAGTGAAACAACATCTTTGCGTTTGAACAGATACCATGCCAGTCCCCAGAACAGCACAGCCTGAATAGCCATGAATATAGCAAATCCGTTGGCAAAAGAGCCATTATCTAAGTGGCTTATCATCCAGTTGTCAAACTGCTCGTCAGGTATAAATAGATTGACCAGGTTGCTGACGATGATCGAGAGAGCAATCGTAATGGCCTGGCTGGCTACAAAGGTTTTGAGCAATGACAGGCGGGGCCACACAATGCTGCCCAGAACATACAGGCCAGGAACAGCGACCAGTGATAACCATGCCGCCCAATTAAAGCCGGGCACGTTGGCTGCGCCAGTACCGGTGCCTAATACCGTATCGTGGATTAGATTCATGAAGTTGATGGTGCCGATAACCTGAATGTCGTGGCCATAGAGGGTCAGGATACCGATGCGGGTCAGGTCGGCCAACTGGGCGCAGGCCAAGAAGGCCACGAACAATCCCACCACATAGATGAGAACATTGGCCAGGAATTTCTCGAGCGTTGACGAGGGCGATGAGAACATTGCCGCGCGGCTCGTCTTACGCTTGAGGCTGCGGAAGGACAGCGATGCGCCCACAGCCATGACGATCAACAGGATAGTGTAGACGGTCTTCTGAGGCACATAGCTCCAGAGTTGATCGAGGAGGGTGTTTGAAGAGTAGGCAATGGCATTGCCACAGGTCATGACAAACGTGAGCAAAACATAGATGCTGACGACGGTAATGATCAAGGCACGCTTGTTCTCTACTAATTCTTTGTGCAGGGTGGACACGAAGCGGCTCCAGTCGAAAGTTTGATTGACGGTATTCATAGTAGTGTTCATTTTGAGGCGGTGAATAATTGGTTGATGGACTCGGGAGACTGGATGGTGGCGTTGAACAGCATCTCCAGGTCAATGGCGGTTTCCTCGCCATCTTGGGCAGGAACGACAACAACGTCGCCCATAGCGCTCTGTTGCGTGAAGATGGGCTTGTCGCCCTGGCGCAGGGAACGGAAGGCCAGACGGCTCATCACGTCGGCAATGCTGGTGTTGAGCAGCACCTTGTTCTGGTCGATGATGACCACATGGTCGAGCACCGAGTTGATGTCACGCACCTGGTGGGTCGAGATGAGAATCATCTTGTCGTCGGTCATGCCGGTGCCGATGAGTTTGCGGAACTGGCTCTTGCCGGGGATGTCGAGGCCGTTGGTGGGCTCGTCCATGATCAGGGCACGGGTGTTGGTGGCAAAGGCAAAGGCCATGAACAATTTTTTCTTTTGGCCCATCGAGAGGTTGTTGAGCTTCACGTTCAGGTCATTGCCCATCTCAAAGATGTCAAGGTAACGCTGCATGTCCTCCATGCTGAAGCGGGGATAGAATTGCGAGTTGATGGCGACATACTGCTTTAAGGGCAGGTTTGGCAGCTCAAACTCCTCAGGGACGAGGAAGAGGTCGTTCAGCGTCTGGGGCAGGCGACGGCGCACGTTGATGCCATCCATCGTCACATTGCCCGACTTAGGCGTGAGCAGGCCAGTCATCAGGTAGATGAGCGTGGACTTGCCTGCACCGTTCTTGCCCAGCAGGCCATACACGTTACCGGCATTCAGTTCAAGCGAGAAATCCTGGAATAGATTTCCGGTGCGCTTGTTGTAGCCAAAGCTTAATTGATTGATTGTAAACATAATAGATAGTATTTTAAAGTGGTTAATAATTACTTATCTAGTGTACTACTTAACTAGTACACTGCAAAGGTATAACAATGTTATTGAATCAACCAAATTCTTTAACATTTTTTAAGAATTTTATCTAGATAATCTAGTCACTCTAGATATTCTAGCAACTCTAGATCATCTAGATCATCTGGTGGGGTGGGTAAAATGAAAAGCGCCACCTGGAGCTGAGTCCAGATGGCGCAAACAATCGTGTGCTATGTGCTAGGTCTTGTCGGTTAGTTGCTGCCCAGCAGCATGTCGATGAGCGCTGTGGCGTCGGCAATGTCCACGCCGCCATCCTCATTGACGTTGGCCGCTGTCAGGTCGATAGCGCTATCGTCACCGCCCAGCAGATAGTCGATAAGCGCTGTCACATCGGCAATGTTCAAGTCACCGTCCATATTCACGTCACCCTTTTGATAGACGGGAGTGGTGCTGCCGTCGTTGCTGAAGTACATGTCCTGCACCTCGGCCAGGGCGATGGTTGTCGTGCCCTCGGCATTGGTGACGGTCACGTTAGTGTTATCGTAGGTGATTTTGAGGCCTTCTACCGAGCAGGTCACGGTCGAACCGTTGGTCTTGGTGAACTTCAGGTAGCTATAGGTCTCGGCGCTGGCGCAGATAGCCACCAGTGCGATCAGCATCGTTATAATCGTCTTTTTCATATTTCTAAGTCTTTTAAATAATGATGTCATTGTTTATAACTACTTGATGAATTACCAGGGCCAGCCACCGCCACTTGAATAGGTCGAGAGGGTAACTTGTGAGCCGCCGGATGCATTGGTAGCACCCTTACCGTTCCAGAAGGTGGTTCCGCTTGCCGTCACACCCCTGTAGAGTTTCGGGGTGGAAGGAGCCGTAACCACGATGGTTTTGCTGGAGGAACCGCCGCCACCGGGGTATCCGCCGCCGGGGCCGCCGCCCTGGTTGGAGAAGGTGGGCGTGTAGGCAGCAAAAGCAACGTTGCTGCCGCTGTAGAGGGCATACCAGGTGTTGGCACTAGCAGTACCGCTATAGCAGGTCTGGCTGATGCTGGCGCCACTCTCGATGGCACCCATATTACCGCCGATGGCCATCAGGTTGGCACCGCTCTGGATATAAACCTTGTAGCCGCCCTCGCTGTTGGCATCGAGGCCTTCCTCGCTACCGCAGCAGAAGACGTAACCGCCGCTCAGGTACATGTTACCGTTGGAGTCGATGGCATCATTGCCGGTAGCTACTGCATAGACGTAACCGCCCTTGAGATACATGTGCGAAGAACTGTTCAAGGCATCGTCATAGCTGGTCACTTCAACATAGCCTCCATTGATGGTCATGATGTTCTTGGACTCGATGCCCTCAGAGCCTTCGCCACCCGTGGCGCTCACGGTAATGGTGCCGCCGTTGATGGTGATGTTGCCGTCCACCTTGATGCCCTTGGGCGAGGAGCGTGTGTCACTGTTCGACGAGCCACCGCCACCGGGCCAACCGCCGCCGCTGCTCTGGCCGTAGCGGCTGCCTGTGGTGGTCACCTTGATATTACCGTCATTGATGATGAGCCAGCCGTCAATGCTCATGCCCTTGTCACCGTTACCGGTGGCCTTGAGGTCAAAGGTACCGCCATCGATGGTCACATTGTTGTCGCACTTGATGCCGGCGCTGGCACTGGTCGTCTTGTCGCTGGCCGTCTGGCCGCCGCCACTCACGGTGCCGCTGATGTTGCCGCCACTGATGTGCAGGTTGCCTTCGCACTTGAGCGCTTTGCTGGCAGGACCATTGATGCTATAGGTGATGGTGCCGCCAGTGATTTCCATGTCATAGTCGCTCTTGATACCGTGGTCATAGGTGTTGAGCGTCAAGGTGCCGTCGCTGATGAGGACGGTGCCTTCGCTGTGAACGCCCACTGCCTCGTCCTTGACGGTGGTGCACTTCAGACTTGCACCGTTCAGGATAAAGGCATAGTCGGCCTTTGCGCACTTCACGCTGCTGGTGTCAACGGTGCTGTAAGCCCAGTCGCCGCCCGAGCAGTTGATGTCGATGGTGCCGGCAGTGGCGGTCATCGTGCTGTCGCACTTCATGCCGCGCGCGCCGTTGCCGGTCATGGTGATGTTGATGATGGCTTCAGTGCCGTTGATGGTAAGGTTGCGGTCGGTGCTGATACCTGTTGCCTCCTTGATCTTGCTATCGTCAGCGTCCCAAACGGGAATGCCGGTGTGCTTCAGCGTCAGGGTGCCGCCCTGGATGTCGACATTACCCTCGGCCTTGATGCACTTGGTACCTGCAGCGCTGCCGTTGATGGTGAGCGTGCCGCCCTTGATGAGCACGTGGCCGTCCTCCTCGGGTATAGTCACGTCCTCGGCATCAACCTGGATGCCGTCGTCACCACAGCTCTGGATATTAATGGTACCGCCGTTCATCTGGAAGTACTGGCTCACGTTGATGGCGTCGGCCACAGCGCTGGTGATGGTGATGGTGCCCACGGTCTTCTTCACCTCCATGTACTCGTTGCAGGCCAGGGCGTGCTTCTTGTTACCCGTGATGGTCAATGAACCTCCCTTGGCAAACTCGGCATGGCCCTTCACGAGGAAGGCTGCCTTTTTGGTGTTGTTGGCGCCATCGGCCAGGGTGTTGGTCGTGCCGTCAACCAGCTGCACGGCGATGCGTTTGCTGTTCTGGATGTTGATGGCTGCGCTGTCGGGATTGGTCAGGTTCACGCCGTTGAGCGCCAGCGTCATCTTGTAGGCGCCCGCATGGTAGAAGCAGCCGCTGCTGCTGGAGCCCTGCAGGGTGTAGGTGTACTCGGTGGCCACATTGGCATCCTGCATGACGGCGACGCGTGCGCCGGTCACTTGGGCTGTGATGTGGTTGGCGATGTTGCCGGCGACATAGACGTCGGCAACAGTGTTGTTGTACTTGACGAGGACATTGTCGTCGGTAAACGTCTCGTTGGCAACGGTCACGCTGTCCACATCGGCTAGGGTAAAGCCCTTTTCAAGAACCGTGAGCAGGCTTGCCGACGAATACGGCATCGTGCCCACCGACTCGGTGTTATAGGCCCAATGCACATGTCCCGTGTGGATCCACATCGTCTGTTGTGCATAGCCCAAAACACCCGCCATAGCAACCAGTGTTGCTAGAATGAATCGTTTTGTCATAATGCGTGTTACTTTAAGTTATTTGTATAGTTGTTAAAACATGATTGATTGTGGCAAATCTAGAAAACATAATCATGCTGAACAATTCTTTTCAATCAAACCCGCTATTTTTTCGGTTAAATTATCGTATTTGACGCTATGTTGCTGACATTTTGCTGGATTTTTGGTTTTTTTTGATTACCTTTGCCAATACAATGTTCCGTTTAATGCTGAATAGAACTGTTTACTAACTTATAAAAGATGTATACAATGAAAAGAACCGTACAACAACTGTTCGCCATGTTGATCGTGGCCGTGTGTTACAGTACAGTGGCGATGGCTGCAGTGGACCCCTACAATGCGCTGCAGGTCACGCCCGCCGAGGGAAACGTGACAAGTCTGCAACACTTCACCATCACTTTCGCCGACTTGCCCGTCATTGTCAGTGAAGGTGCTATCCCCACGCTGGAGAAGGGTGGTGGCGGCATCGTCGAGGGCACCATGCGTGCCGATGCCGATGGCAAAACCGTGATTATCGATTTTGAGGAGTGCTTTACCACTCCAGGTCACTATTTCCTGAACCTTCCCGAGAATTCACTCACTGTGAACGGCCAGCGGCTGTTGCCGTTGACGCTCAGGTTTATCATTCCCGTTTCACCCGAGTCATTCTATGAGCAAATCACCATCGACCCTGCCGAGGGCGTTGTGGAGAGCCTGCAGAATTTCACGGTCTCTTTGCCGCTGATGGTGGGCGAGATTGAGTACGGCATGGAAGCCAAGCTGACCAACACCACGACCGGTGAGACTTGGAGCACCGACATGTATGACGTGGGTTACCATGTGCTGATGTACTTCCCCGAGGAGGTGACCGCCCCCGGAAACTATGTGTTGACCATCCCTGCTGGAGCCATCATCATCTACACCCTGGGCGAAGATGTCCATGAATTGAATTTCAAGTATACCATTGGCGGTGGCGCTGAAGTCATCCGTGGAGATGTTGACGGCAACACCTTCGTGAATATTGCCGACGTGACCGCGCTGGTCGATATCCTGCTTAGCGGTTCCGAGGCTCCTGAGGCGGCCGATGTGGACAGTGACGAAGCGGTGAACATTGCTGATGTGACTGCCCTTATCGATATGCTTCTGAGCGGCAATTAATCACTGTGGAAGAAATACTTGACCTGGCAGCATGCTGCTGTGTCACAGTAAAATGAAGCTGTGTCATAATTCGCCTCAGGGTTATTGATCGGCCTGAAATGAAAATTTATTTTGTTTAATTTTTATACAAATTTTTGTTTAATTTCTCCGTGCGTAGCACGGACATTAATACAGGCTTGAATTATGACACAGCTTCATCTCGTTGCAAAATGTGCTGTAAATTGATGATGGATTAACCAGTTGAAGATAAATTAAGGGAAATTTATAGTTTTTTGCTATATTTTTTGATATATTTTCAAAGAATCAAGTAATTTTGCACAATAATGATAAATTAATATTGTGAAAGAAAACCGCAGGTTTTTTTATTGCCGAGACGTTTTCAAGTTCAAATTGAGTAAAACAATTCAAACAATGAGACAAACTGTACGACTATTAACATTGTTGATGGCTGTCATTTACGGTACATCAGCTTTTGCCGCTGTTGACCCTTATGAAGCGATGGAGATCACTCCCGCCGAGGGTGTTGTGACCAGCCTGCAACACTTCACCATCACATTTGCAGATTTGCCTGTGGAGGTTAATGAAGATGCGGTACCCACCTTGCAGAAAGGTGGAGGCGCCACGCTCAACGGGCACATGCGTGCCGATGCCGATGGCAAAACCGTTTTTGTGGATTTTGACGAGGCCTGTACCGCATCGGGACAGTATTTTCTGAATCTCCCCGATAATTCTCTTAAGGTGAATGGCCAACGGCTGCTGCCACTGACGCTCAGATTCAGCATCAATGGCAGCGTCCAATCGTTTTATGATCAAATTACCATCGATCCTGCCGAGGGTGAAGTGGAGAGCCTTAGGAATTTTACCATCTCCTTACCTGAATATGTGAGCGAGGTGGCCTATGGCCGCCGGGCTGTGTTGACCAACACCACGACCGACAACAGCTATTATGCCGAGATGTATGATGTGGGTTTCAATGTGTTGGTTTACTTTCCCAATGATATTACCGAAGCCGGAGACTACAAGCTGACGATTCCAGGCGGTGCGCTCCTCATTAATGCTTTGGGCGATTATTGTGAGGAACTCAATTTCAATTACACCATCGTCGGTGACAGTTTGGCATCGTTCTATGACCAGATAACCATTGATCCCGAAGAGGGTGCTGTGGAAAGCCTGCAGAGCTTCACCATCACTTTCCCTGAATATGTGTCTGAGATCGCTCCTGGCAGCGTGGCCGTCTTGACCAGCACCGCGACGGGCGCTACGCATGATGCCGAGATGATTGACGTAGGAAATAAGGTGCTTGTGAACTTTGCCGAGGCGTTTACCGAACCGGGAGGCTATACCTTGACCATTCCTGAAGGTGCCGTTATCATCGATGCGCTGAACGAACCGGTGCGTGAACTCCAGTTCCATTATTCCATTTTTAAAGAGGAAATGCCCGGCTATACCATTAACCCGCCTGAGGGTGAGGTGTACAGGCTGCAGTATTTTACCCTTGATTATGGTCAGCCAGTCGTCGTTTATGAAGGTGTTCATCCCACACTGACCAATGATGAGACAGGAGAGTCGTACGAATGCAATATGATGGTCATTGGTGCCAATGCAGTGGTGTATAAGGAGTCCCCGTTGAGTGTTTTGGGTTCCTATACGTTGAAGATTCCCGCTGGCAGCATTGTTATTGATTCCACTTGGCAAGCCAATCCCGAGATGGAATTCCATTACACCATTGTGGAGAAGGATACCTTTGTGCCCACCGTCATCGAGGACCAGCCTGATGGCGATCTGCGCCTGTATCACCGCAGCGGATGGGTAGTCAGGGAAGTGGAGAAGAGTTACACGGTGGAAGAAGGTGAGAGCCCCTATGAACTTGTTTATGAACAGCAGAATGGCACCTTGAGCATTGTCTTTGCCCCGGATAATAAGGTGTATATTCAGCGCCCCGTATCCTGGTCTTATTACAATGGCTGGGTAGAGGGCACCCTGAGCGATGACGGCAAAACCATCACTGTGCCCATGGGACAGTATATCGCCTATACCAAGTCGCTGGAAATGGCTGTACAGGTAGGCGTGTTTGTCTATGACGATGCTGAGAATAGCTATTTCTATGATGAGACGATCGACGAGATGATCTATACCATCAATGATGATGGATCGATCACCCAAGAGTACACCAACGAGTATGTGATTCTGGGAACCATGAACCGTGCCTTCGGCGACGTGTTCCAGTATCTTGACTACGAGTGGCTGCAGGCAGGCGATTATGCCTCGGTTTATTATCCTGCCACCGAGCAGCCTGAGTCGCCCCCCGAGGGCTTGGTAACTGAGGTTTATCACCTGACGACCGCCACCAACGATGGCGTGGCTTGGGACCCCTATCATATGGTTGTCGCCATGGGATTTGACGGTGAAGACGCCTGGTTGCAGGGCATCTGCCCCTATCTGCCCCAGGCATGGATCAAGGGTAAACGCGATGGCAATACCATTACCTTCCCCAACACGCAATTGTTGGGCTCCTATGAGGTGCTGTTGTACTTCAAGTGCGCCGAGGTGGATGCCATTACCGGCAACACGACACAAAAGGACATGGTATTGACCTTTGATGGCGTGGATACCTATACCACCTTTGACTACATCTTCATCACTGCCGACAAGAGCAACCTGTTCTTCCTCAATTACTATCAGGGGCTGACCATTTCCAAGCATCCCGACACGCTAGTCGAGGTACCTGAGAATCTGAAGACCAAGGAGTATGATTATATCTTTACCACTACCTATGACGGTAGCACCACAGTCGAAGAGCAAACGAAGGTCAACATCGGTTTCATGGGTGACGATGTCTATATCCAGGGCTTCTGGGAATACATGCCTGATGCTTGGGTGAAAGGTAAGATTATCGATGACAAACTCGTGATTGATGTTCCCCAGTACCTGGGTACTTATCTGGATGAGACCAACACGGTTTATCCCATCTACATCGACTGCTTCGAACAGAATACCGGAAAGATGCTGCAACAGTTGGTTTTCAACTATGACAGCGCAACGGGCATCTTCAGTAATCCCAGCAATGCTTATGGCGTTGGTATCAACAAGACGGGTTACCTGAACGTGCAGGATATCTATGACGCAACGCTCATCCCCGTTTTTGCTGCTTTGACCGACATTCAAGCCGATCCAACAGGCACAGTCGAGCACTATGACTTGCAGGGCCGTCGCATCTATGACATCAATTCTGCCCGAGGCATCGTCATCACCCGCAATGCCGATGGCAGTGTAACCAAGTCATTCAGGAAGTAAGCGGTAAGCTTTTTCCGTCCTAAAGGAAATCACCCTGGCCTGAATACTGGCTGGGGTGATTTCTTTCATAAAAAAAGTAAGGTCATTATCATCACATTTCCAAAATTGTACTAAATTTGCCAACAGAATACTCACTTTTTGACCAAATACATTATAATTCATAATTGCGATGAAATACTATATTGCAGAAAATGGCCAGCAGGCCGGACCGTTTGAGCCTAGTGAGCTGCTGATGCACGGGTTGACAGTGAATTCGCTGGTGTGGTGTGAAGGCATGCCCAGCTGGACGTCGGCAAGCCAGGTGCCTGAATTGATGGCATTGCTGACGGGACAGACCTTTAATCCTGGCGGCATCAACACGCAGTTGCCTCCCATGCCTCCAATGGGTGACACGCAGTTGCCCCCCATGCCCCAGATGCCGCCCTTTGATGGCGGAAACCAGCAGCCGGCACCTTATGGCACTCCCTATGGGCAGGGGACGACCAATCAGCCGTATGCTCCACCGCAATATGGCCCGAACACTAACACGCCGACCAATCAGATGATGCCCAAGACATGGCTCACCGAGTCAATTCTTGCGACGGCAGCCTCGTTATTGTGCTGTTTCAATATCATTGGCTTGGTTACCGGTGTCTTGGCCATTTTCAAGGCCAACAGCGTCAAATCGAAGTTCATGAAGGGGGACACGGCAGGTGCCAACCAGGACTCGGCCTCGGCCAAGAAGTGGATGATGATCACTATCGCCGTGAGTGTGGTATGGTCGCTGATTCAGGGATTCCGCATGCTCAACGATTCCTCCCTGTTCCAACAGATTCAGGAGGGCGCTGTGGGTTCGCTCTACGGATTGTAATCAGGTATAACGGTCGGTAACCGCTTTAGATGTGCCTTAGTGGCAAAAGTTGCGTGCGAAGTATGCCATCTTGATGGCTGCTTCGGCCGCTTCTGTGCCCTTGTTGCACAGGGCGCCGCCAGCGCGGTCAAGGGCCTGCTGCATGTCGTCACAGGTGAGCACACAGAAGATGATGGGTATGTTTTGGGTGGCGTTCAGGTAGGCGCAACCCTGGGTGGCGTTGTCGCAGACGTAGTCGAAGTGTGGTGTCCCGCCGCGAATCACACAACCAATCATAATAATCGCGTCATAGCGGCCTGTGCGGGCCATCTGTGCCGCACCAAAGGTGAGTTCGACCGTGCCAGGCACATGAGCCACGGTGATGTTTTCACTTGGGTATCCCTCATGGGCAAAAAGGTCAAGTGCGCCTTGAAGCAGAGAACCTGTGATTTTGTCGTTCCATTCGGCGCAGACGATGCCTACGGTCAGGCCATCGACCTGGGGGAGTGTATGCAGGGCACTAGAGCCCTCTCGTTGATTGAGTTGCGTTGACATGATTCTTAATAAGTTAATAGATAATAGGTGACTTCCTCTTTAACCTCTAAGCTCTAACCTGCGAGCATTAAAAATTGGGGAAGCGGGCATTGGTGGTGATGAAATCCACTCCCATGGCCTTGACGCGCTCAAAATCCTCGACCTTGTCCACTGTCCATACATTGACCTTGAGGCCTGCGGCATGCATGGCGTCAACGGCCTCCTTGGTGACAAGGGTGTGCACGACGTCCAGGTCCATCTTGTACTGTTTGCACCATTCCACCCATTCCATGATGGTGCCGTCATCGTCTCCGGCCAGCACTTGCACGGTGATGTCGGGGTAATGGCGGTGGATGAAGTCCACCACGCCAGGCATGAACGAAATGATGACGGCTTTGTCGGTCAGCCCTTTCTGGTCAATGAGGTTGATCAGGGCGGGGATGCCGTCAAACACGGGTTCGTTGTCGGCGTTGGTATTGCTGTGGATGCTGGTGCACACCTTGACCTCGATGACGGGGATCACATTGTATTCCTTGCAGATGTCGAGGAACTCGCCCAATGTGCAGGGTGTGGCAGCATAGGTGATGCCGTTGCGCTTTTGGGTGAGCGGTGTCGTCAGGACACTGGCAGTGCTCATGTCGGCAATCTCTGTTTCAGGGCCGCCCAATCGTTTGTAGGAGGCATCGTGACTCACGACAAAGGTGCCGTCGGCAGTGACGCGGATGTCACACTCTAGTCCCCACGCTCCGGCGTTGGCTCCATTGATGAATGCGGCGCGGGTGTTTTCCACACCCCATTGCGAACCGCGGTGTCCCACGATGAGCTGGGCATTCATCCCCAGGGTGCCCACGATGATGAGGGCAGCGGTAAAGATACTCTTGAGCAGTGTCATAATGTTCACGTTTTTATTCTTGTTGTTGAGCAGGTCTTGTATCTCGTGCACTTGGGCCGTGGCGTCGAGGCGCTGGGCCAGGGGCAACAGGGAGCGCAACAGCTGTTCGGCCGCCGTGCGGCGGTTGATGAGCCGCATCAGGGCTTTGGCCAGTCCGATGGAGAGGTCAAGTTCGCGTTGTCCCATTTTCTCGCCCAACTTCTTTTGGTAACGCAGGGCCTTGGTGTAGTACTTGACGGCATTGCGGCTGTTGCCCATCTCCAGCATGATGTCGCCTTCCTTGCCTAGGGTTTCTACCAGGTTGGACATGGCGGTGCGTGTCGCATTCACGTCGCCGCTATCCAGCTCACTCATGTAGAGTTCGCTGGCACTCTGGTAATGGGCCAGTACGTTCATCTGCTTGGTCTTTGACTTGATGACCTCGGTCGAGGCTTCGACGGCCATGAGCAGCAGGGCGCTGAAACGCGACTCGTTGCGCTTGGCAAGCCGTTCAATCAGTTGCTGGGATTTGGTCAGTTCCTTAGCGGCGCGACTGTTGTCGCCCATGTCGTGATGAGCCAGGGCCAGATTAAAGAGCAGTGCCGCCACGATGGCGTTGAAATCCTCGGTTTTCTTGCCCTGATGGTTGGAAAGCACAAGAAGGGCGTTCTCGGCGGCTCCCAACGACAAGGAGGGATTGCCCCCATCGATGAGCAGTGCCATGCGGGCCAGCCACAACCAGGCGGCATACAACTCGGGCAACTCGATCATGCGCTCGTCGTCATAGATGAATTCCTCAATAACCTGCTCGGCCTCCAGGTCGCGCTTGTTGGCGATGAGGTACTCGGCATAGCATATCTGCATCTCGGTGACAATGGAGGGATCCAAACCCTTGCAGGATGGCATGGACTGGCTCACGGCCATCTGAGCGCGGGCAATGGTCATGTCATTTTTGAAATGCGGCAGTGCAACGGTGACGGGCAGGGGGTTCATTAGGAGCGTTATTGGTTAGGATGGCCTGCTTAAAATACTTTACTTCAATTCTGCTGAATAGCGGGCTGCAAGAGCCTCGTCGATGCAGTGGTCGGGATTGGCGCAGGCCGACGCAATGGCCTGTGCTCCAGTGACGATGTCAACCCATGCCGTGCGTGGCAAGTGGTGGACATTAGCATGGGTTACCTCGTTCTTCAAGAGTCCGTAGATAACGCCTGCGGTGAATCCGGCCTGCCATCCCAACATGTGGTGCGTGGGCATGCCGATGGCGGGATGGGAAAGGGCTTTGCCGCCCTTGTCGAAACGGGTTACCGACAGGTCGGGATGGATGTGGATGTAATTGTCGCAGTAGAATTCCACATGATTGGTGTAGGCCTGTTGAGCGGTCTCGCCAGGGAACACGTCACGCAGGTCACGCTCGTGGGCAATGACCAGGTCGCTGACCTCAAGGTTCTCGAGGATAGCGGGCATGACATGGGCAATGTGGAAATTGATGCCATGCTGAAATCCGGGCAGATAAAGGATGATGGCCTTGCGTTCAACGGCATAGTTGACCAGCTCGAACAGGGCCTTGCGCTGTGGCTCGGTAATGGCATATAACGAGCCGAACAGCAGAATGTCATTCTCGTCGATGCGTGGCCACACAACGTCGAACCGTTGCTCGGGATATACCCCATAGTTGACCAAAGTGTCCTTGCCGTTGTTGTCAAAGATGACCGACATGGCGGTTGCACCCGTCGTGTAACGGTCAATGGATGTGACGTCAACGCGATGCCTGGTCAAGTAATCGATGATGATATCACCCACACGGTCGGCACAGCACTCGCTCACCATGGCGACAGGGAGCCCCAGGGTGCCTAATATGGCGGCTGTGTTGGCGATTCGCCCTCCCACAAACGATCGGCTGGGCTGGTTGCCGTTAAAGACGGTATCGAGCACCGACTCGCCGATGGCTATTATTTTTCTCATTCTAGTTGATGAAAGATGTTGGTTCAATATTTGGTGCCCTTGGCCTTGCTGCCCAGGTAACCGCCGTGATGGCGCAGGGCATAGTCCTCACGGGTGAAACCGGTGGCGCGCATGGTGTTGACCACCAGCACATCGCCGATGACGGTCATCACAGTGGTCGAGGTGGTGGGGGTGAGCCCTAGCGGGCACACCTCCTGGGTGTTGCCTGTCCACAGGCAGATATCGGCCAGATGGGCCAATTCGCTGTCCTTGTTGCCGGTAATGACCACAATCTTGAGTTGGGGATACAGGTTGTGGGCCAGCGACACGAGAGCGCAGATTTCGTTGGTGCGGCCCGAGTTGGACAGCAGCAACAGCACGTCGTGGGGCTGCACCACGCCCAGGTCGCCATGTTGCGCCTCGCTGGGATGCAGGAAGATGGCGGGAATGCCCGTTGAGGAGAAGGTGGTGGCAATGTTGTCAGCAATCTGGCCACATTTGCCCATGCCCGAGGTAACCAGTTTGCCTCCCTCGTGCTTCACTTGCTCGACAATGAGTTTTACTGCCTCTTCATAGGCATCGGTGATGGGTATGTTAAGGACGGCCTTGCTTTCGGCCTCCAGGATTTCTTGCATTGATTGTTTTACGTCCATAATGTGGTGTATATAGTTTTGAACACGCAAAGGTAGTATAAAGTTTTCACTTTTCGGGTTTTCGCTTTCCTGTTTTTTGAGTCACGTGACAAACAATGTAGAAAGAATTGCAACGGCGGCTGCATGAAAGATGGGAAATGGATATTTTACATCATTTTTTTGCAGAAAAATGACGATAATTTTTTGTCAAAGCATAGTTTTGATTTACCTTTGCGATATTCATGATTGGATCATTTTTTCAACTTAATTTTTTTAACCATTTAAATATAGACGACGTTATGAAGAAATTTACGTTACTTGTCGCTGCGCTGGCCTTCTTTGCCACCGCATTTGCCGATGTCATTACCGAGCAGCCTGCCGGCACGCTCAAGAACTACAACCGCGAGGGATGCTGCGTGGTTAATGACTATGAGGCCGGTTTCTATGTTGGCTATCAGGAGGGCAAGGTAAGCATTGTGTTTGCCGAGGACGGCAAGGTGTACATGAAGAACCCCTTGATGGCCATGGCCTATGACACTTGGGTTGAGGGTACACTGAGTGAGGATGGCACGACCATTACCATCCCCATGGGACAGGTGCTCTATCACAGCCCTTACTATGATGCCGATGTGATTCTGTCGTGGGGTAGCACCAGTGAGGCTGCCATCAATTGGGACACCTATGAACTGGAGGTGAATTATACGCCCGACGAGAGCGTCGAGGCCGCCATCTTTACCATCGATGGTGACAAGATCCGTTTGGAGAATTCTGCCGGCGCAGCCATGGAAGATCTCACTGGCGAAGACCTGGCAGAGTTTGCCGCCACTGGCTTGTCAGCCATTTGGGCCGATACCCGTGGTTGGGTACAGACGATTGAGTGGAACACCGTTCTCACCCAGATTCCTGCTCCCAAGCCTGCAGTTCCCGCCAATCCCGAGGTGATTGAGTGGCGTGACATGGGCAATGAGTCCGGATATAACCGCTTGCAGTTCAATATCAATCCCGTTGATGTTGAAGGCAACCCGTTGGATATCGAACAGGGGTCGCTCACCTACAGCGTCTTCACCGACGATGACCAGATCTTCACCTTCGATGCAGAGGATTACTATTGGGACTTTGACGGTGCAGAGGTGACCGAGGTACCCTATGGCCAGTACAGCTACAACTTCTCGCCCGAGAGCATTTTCTTCTATCGTACCAATGCCGAGGGTTATGAGCGTTTCTTCAACTGGCGCATCGGTATGCAGGTTTACTACACGGTTGATGGCGTGAGAAACGCTTCAGAGATCGTTTACCTTGAGGTGTTTGACAAGCCCACTGGCGTGAATGAGGTGAATGCAGGCAAGAGTGTTGCCGGCGTGCGCTACTTCAATATGGCCGGTCAGGAGGTGGCTCAGCCCAGTGGCATGACCATCCAGGTGACCACCTATACCGACGGCACCACCAGCGCTGTCAAGGTGATGAAGTAAAGTAGTCAATCTGATTCCAAAAAACTAGTCAGGCGGCCTCATCTCATGGGGCCGCCTGATTGCGGTTTAGACGTTGTGTGCAAGCCACAACAGGCGTTTTCAGTTTTTGGCCTGCTCTTATCGATATGTGGATAAAATGATGTACATTTGCAGGTTACAAATCACTATGAACCTGTAATTAGGGTGAAATTGAAAGATGAATTGGCAAGAGATAAAAGAGAAATACAGGCAATTCAAGCAGTGGCAACTACAGCCGATGAAGTATGCCGACTGTGACGACGTTCATTACTGCAATAACTGCGGACTGATGTTCTCGGGCAACTTCTGTCCCCGCTGTTCACAAAAGGCCGACATGGGCCGCATCAACTGGAGAAGCGTGCGCAACGGCATCATGGACATTTGGGGTTTAGGAACGCGTTCGCTGCTATACAGTATCTGGCAGCTGCTGATGCGCCCCGGTTATTTCATCAGTGACTACATCAGCGGCAAGCGCCAGGTGAGTTTCCCGCCGGTGAAAATGCTGTTTATTGTCACCGTGATTTATTCAATCATCATCTATTGGCTTTTCCCAAAAGTTTTTGGCATTCAGCTGCATGACATAGATGAGGGAAGCCGTCAGCTGCTGGGTAATTATTACAATTGGTATGAGAGCCATTTCAGTTGGGCGATGTTGGGGATGTCGGTGCTTGCCATTATCCCGACGTGGGTCATGTTCCGGTATGCGCCGCGCAATACCCGTCACAGTCTGCCCGAGGGCTTTTTCATTCAAGTCCTCTTCTCGGTGCTGATGGTGGTGCTGAATTTCTTCTTGATATATTTGGTGCTGGTAGATCTCATTGCCTATAATGTCGCCATATCCCTATTCACGATGTTCTATTACATCGTCGGTTATATGCAGCTTTTCGGTTATGGATTTTGGGGCACCTTTTGGCGTGAGGCGTTCGTCTTACTGCCCATCGTCTTAATCGAGTTTGGGTTAATTTTCGCATTCTTCGGTGTTGATGCTCTTGCCCCTCTCAACAAGCAACTCTCAGCGGATGAGATGTTGCAAATGAAAATCATTGCGATAGGTGGCTTGCTGTTAATGGCTGTTATGATTTTGGCCGTAGGCTGGGTAATCAATCTCATAGCCACACGCAAGGCGAGGAAGAGTCTTTAGTTGTTCGTCCTTAGTTTTTAGTTATTAGAGTCCGGTAAAAATACGATAAATCCCCATAAGTACCTCAATATAATGCTGTTATGTTGTTTTCGCATGAAGGGGCTCACTTTGAAGCCCGTTAGGGCTGGTCATGGCTTAGGCAGGGGTGGAGCGTAGCGGAACCCCTGTAAAAGTAAATCCAACATCAATTAACCCTGTTAGGGGTGACAGATTGTGCATCAATGACTTAGTGCCGCCCCGCTGGGGCTTGGATGCGTATTCTCTACTGCTGCAGGGGTTACACTCGGCTTCGCCTCGTTACACCCCTGCCTAAGCCGTAGACGCCCCTAGCGGGGCTTTCACCGGACACGAATGGTTTTTAGTTTTGGTTCTTATTCCTTTACTCGTGGCCCTCAAAGGCGACGATGGCGTCGCGCCACACCTGTGGTATGGGGCTGGGCTGGTTGGTCTCGGGAGCCATGTTCACCATTACGGTGGCACAGGTGGCTTTCACCTCGCGGGTGTCGCTGTTGACCACATGCTGCAACAGCGTCAGGCTCTTGTTGCCCAAGCGCAGGCACTGGGTGAGCACCTCGACGGGCTCGTTGAACAGCGTGGGCTTGAGGAAACTGCAGTTCACGTTGGCGATGATGACCGTGGGACGGCGCCAATCGATGTCGGCCTGCACTTTCAATCCTTTGAAATAATGCGTCTTGCCCAGGTCAAAGAACTGGAAATAGACCGAGTTGTTGACGTGGCCCAGCGCGTCCACGTCGTTGAAACGCAGCTGCATGGGTGTTGAACACTTGAAGGGGTATGGTGATTCGATAGCGTGATTCATTGTTTTTTATTTGAAGATGATTTCGTGTATGATTTCGCGGCCCAGGGCCTCGTTGATGCGCTGGATGATGTTAGCGCGGATGAGCATCAGCTCGTTGGCCAATGAAGCCGACGACAGGCGCACGGTCATCACGCCGCCTCTCACGCTGCGCGAGATAGTGTAGCGGTTGATGCCGTCGCCCACGATTTGGGGCCACAGGGCACTGGCACGGTGCTCGTCAAGGGCGACGTCAAGGTGCTCCTTTTGCAGCAGGTCGTTGATGATTTGACCGACGTTTTTGGCCTCGGTGCGTTTCATGACTGTTCACCTCCTTTCACCGTTGTGACGTTGCCGTTTTCGACCTGCATCAGGCAGTGGCCGCCGCCATGACGGGCGACGATTTCGTCGAGGTGGGTACGGTTGGTGTCAGTAATAAAAATTTGGCCGAAACGGTCACTGGACACGACATCGACGATGCGCTCGACACGGCTGGCATCAAGACGGTCAAAGATGTCGTCGAGCAGCAGGACGGGCACGGTGGCGTTGTTGGCCTTGAGGAAGTCGAATTGGGCGAACCTCAGGGCGATGGTGTAGGTCTTGCACTGGCCCTGGCTACCGGTGTGGCGCATGGGATAATCGTTCAACAGCAGTTCCAGGTCATCGCGGTGGATGCCGCGCGTGGTGTAGCCCAAAATTAAGTCCCTTTCTCTTGTGGCGGCCAGATGCTCCTGCATCGTGCCGTCGTTGAGGTGGCTCTTGTAGTGCAGGCTCACGGTCTCGTCCTCGCCGGCCACAGCATGATAGTAGTGCATGAAGATGGGCAGGAATTGCTCTACCCACTGGCTGCGCCGCTGGTGGATGGTCGTGGCTTGGCGCATCATCTCCTGTTCCACGGTCTCATACAGGAGCGGATCGCGCATCTCCTTCTTGATCATGGCATTGCGCTGCTCCACAGCCTTGTTATAGCGGATGAGGGCATCGAGATATTCATTGTCGTTCTGCGAAATGATGAGGTCCATGAAACGGCGGCGCTCCTCGCCACTGCCACGCACCAGGTCCCAGTCCATGGGTGACACCATCACCACCGGCAGCAGGCCGATGTGCTGACTCAGTCGTTGGTATTCCTTGCCGTCACGGCGCACGACCTTGCGCTTGCCGCGCTGCAGGGCGACACTGATTTCCAGGGGTGTCTCTTGACGGGTGTAACTGCCCTGAAGCATCATGTAGGGTTCGCCGTGGCGGATGACTGCGCTATTGTCGCTCGTCGAGGAAAAACTGCGGCACATGCTCATATAGTAGATGGCATCGAGCACATTGGTCTTGCCCTGCCCGTTGTTGCCAATCAGGCAGTTCAGCTTGGGCGAGAACTCCAACCGCGCCTCGGCGATATTCTTGTAGTTGACGATGGTGGCCGTGTTGAGTATCATAGTGCAAAGGTACTGAGTTTTCTCCGATTTTTATCGATACAAAATCAATAAAATATTACCTTTGTGAGCATGATGGAACTGGTAAAACTGGATTTTGTGAATTTCGTCGAGGGCGTTGAAGCCTTCTCGACGACGCGTGGCCAGGTGGATGGCCACAACGCCTACTCTGGCGTGAATCTGTGCGACTATGTGGGTGACGATGCTTTGCGGGTGCTGGATGCGCGGCTCACGCTGGCGATGCAGTTGGTTGTTGATCTGGACGACCTGGTCATGCCCCGGCAGACGCATTCGTGCCGTGTTGCCGTCATCGATGAGCGCTTCCGCACGATGGACATCGACAAGCAGGAAACGGCTCTTGAGGGGGTTGACGCATTAGTGTCCAAAATGCAGGGCGTTGTCATCGGAGTGAACACCGCCGATTGCGTGCCCATTGTCCTGGTTGACGGACAAGCCGGTGTTATCGCTGTTGCCCATGCCGGTTGGCGAGGTACAGTTGGACGCATCGCCAAGGCTGTAGTCGAGGAAATGTGCCGCCAAGGCGCAAGCGCCGACCGCATTCAGGCCACGATGGGCCCCAGCATATGCCAGAAGTGTTTCGAGGTGGGCGACGAAGTGGTCGAAGCCTTCAAGAAAGCCCGTTTCAACCTCAATGACATCGTAGTGCGCAACGCCGCAACAGGCAAAGCCCACATCGACCTGCGTGTCGCCAACCGTGCTGTCCTGGTCGCAGCCGGCGTACCCGTAGGGAACATCGCCATGTCGCAGCATTGCTCCCGCTGCGAGCATCAGCGTTTCTTCTCGGCCCGCAGGTTGGGCATCAACAGCGGCCGCACATTTACCGGAATCCGCTTATTCAAGCACTGATTTCGGCTTCACCTCTTCTCCGTTGATGTCTTTAACCCCTATCAGGTCCATGATCAGGTAGGGCAGGTCATCGCTGTTCCATGCCTTGGGATGGTCTTGACGGTACTTGATGCGCTGCATCGTCTCGGGATGCTTCTCCTGATACAACGGCGACGCATAAATCATGAAGGGCACCTCTACACCCAGTGCATAGCGCACTTTGTTATTCATCTTTCCGTGAGCGTAGTAGTCTGGATCCTTGGGATCGCGGTACATGACTTGTCCGTGGTCAGGAATATAGATGACAATGGCGTCTTTATCCTTATATAGGTTGAGAATCTGGCGCACGATGTAATCATTATACAGAATGCTGTTGTCATAGGATGCCAGTATTGCCCGATGGCTTTGTGGCTCTGTAAGGTAGTCATTCTCGGTGAACTTGGCGAATTCCTGCGGGTATCGCATGCTGAATTCATAGTGGGATCCCATCATGTGATAGATGATGAAATGATGTCCTGTTGATTGCAGTTGGTTGACAAACTGATAAGAGGAGTCGACCAGCACTTTGTCAGGTGTCACATTATAACGGTCACTGCCCTCTTGTTGTAAAAACCAATGCTTATTGCAAGCCTCGGCAAAGGCACGTGCCGTGCTGTTGTGCTTATTGCCGCGCGCCTGGTTGCTGAACCAATAGCAGTCAAATCCACAATCCTGCATTAGCTCAATAATGGTGGTGTATTCATACCACTTCTTTTCATTGGACGAGGCATCATCGCTTTGGGCATAGGCACTGAGCATAAACCTCAATGATTGGGCTGTTGTGGGAGCGGGAGCATCAATATTATCAAATGTGAACAGCATCGAGCTGTCACGGCAAGCCCCTAATTCCGGATTAGTCGGTTTGTCATAGCCGTATAATGAACTATGAACCCTGGCGAAAGATTCGCCGATGATGAGCACGACATTGGCAGGCATCTGGCTTTTGTCAATGATCGTGATATCGGGATGGGTGTAATATGATTGCAAGTCGTCGGAACTCTCTATATTGCTCAACTCCTCGAAAAGTTTGAGCGGCCCGTCTTCCCATGCTCTCCAGTTGCGGATGCTGAGAATGGCACAAATGAAAAGCAAGCCCAACGCTATCCATGAGGCTTTCTTTCCCAAGTTGAGCCGATGGCGTTTGGATATCCACCACAGAGCGATGAAGAAAACATATACGCCAAGCACCGCCAGGATAATCCATGTTGGGAGTAGAGCAGAGGCAAATTCTTTGGTTTCATGAACGTCAGTGCCCAAAATCAGCATAGCAATATCGGCGTCAAACAGGAAGTCCAACACGAAATTGCAGTAGAAGTTCACGGCAAAGAGGATTGCTGCAAGAGCGATTAAGATGCCTTGGACAATTTTGCGGGCGATATCCGGCTTAATGAGGCTGACCAGCAAGGTCACTAAATAGGATAGTACGAAGCAATGAATGGCTAGATATAAGATATAGATATTGAACCCTTGGACATACATGGGATGCCAAAAGAAGTAAGGGCTTGTTGCTAGAAAAAAGAAAGCGACCAGAAAAAGAAAATGTTCTCTGAAAGGCTTTTGCAGTATTTCTCCAAGTTTATGAAGAACAGTATTTAACATGAATATTATAGATGAGTGAGATGGATGCGATGTGAATATACTTAATATTACTGATAGAAAAGGTGTCCTGTTGAGAAACAGATTGTGCGCCCTCTAAATCTTCATTGCAGGCGCACAATCTGTTTTTTCATTTTTTGTCAACAGGGTTACAGGGTGGCGTCGCTCTCCTGGAAGGTGGTGGCGCGGCGCACATCGCCGGTCTGGTAACCCAGCTTGAACCACTTCATGCGCTGGGCGCTGGTGCCGTGGGTGAAGCTCTCGGGCTGTGCATAACCCTGGGCACGCTTCTGCAGATAATCGTCTCCGATCTTCTGTGCACAATCGATGGCCTCTTGGAGGTCCCTGTCACTGATAGAGCCGAACATCCTGCTCTCATAGTGAGCCCAAACGCCGGCATAGAAGTCGGCCATCAGCTCCAAGCGCACGCTGTACTTGTTGGCGTTGGTCTGGTTGGTGGCCTGCATGCGCTGGTGAGCCTTGTCGAGGGTACCCAACAGGTACTCGATGTGGTGTCCCACCTCGTGGGCAATCACGTAGGCCTTGGCAAGGCTGGAGTTATCACCTTTCACGCCCAGTTGCTTATCCATCGTCTGGAAGAATGACAGGTCAAGGTATACGTTCTGGTCGCCTGAGCAATAGAAGGGACCCATGGCAGCCTGTCCCTGACCGCATGCGGTTTGGGTACCACCACGGTACAAAACCAATGTTGGCGCAGGGTACTCGCCAATGCCGTACTCTTTGAAAATCTGTGACCAGATGTCCTCGGTGCTTGCGATTACTTGTCTGGAGAACTTGGCGAGTTCCTGTTCCTCTTGGGTGTATTCTACCTGGCCTTCGGCTTGGCCACCATCCTGCACAGCCATGCCTAACACATCTCCGATGTTTCCACCCATCAGCAGGGTAATCAATCCGGCGATAATCAGTCCGCCGATGCCGCCCAAACTAATCTTGGTACCGGTGCCCATACTGCGGCGATCCTCTACATTTTCGCTTTCGCGTCTTCCTTCAAGTTTCATAATGATTTACTATTTTTAAGTTGTTAATATTCTCCACTGAAGTGTGCAAATTTAAGTATTTTTTTAGAATCAAATCAAAAAACTGTGATTTTTCTTCATTTTTTGCGGTTCTGTTGCAATCGATTTCGGTGATGAAATGCAAAAAGCGGTCGAGAGAGGAGTAAAAATTGGTTTTTAATGTGTACCTTTGTGCTCATCACTAAATAAGAACTGACCGATTATGAGGAAGAAAAAGAATCTTGCGATTATCAACGATGACCCGTGGCTGGAGCCTTACAGCGATGCCATCAACGGTCGCCATCAGGATGCTGTAAACAAGATTGCCGAGCTCACGGGCGGCACGGGCAACCTGGTCGAGTTTGCCAATGCTTATAACTATTATGGATTGCACCGTGCGGTCGACGGCGGTTGGGTGTTCCGTGAGTGGGCCCCCAATGCTACCGAGGTTTATCTCGTCGGCCAGTTTAACGACTGGCGCGAATGTGCCCCCTACAAGCTCAAACGTTTGGAAGGCGGCAATTGGGAAATCGTATTGCCCGAACGGGCCCTGCATCACGGCGACCTCTACAAGTTGCGCGTGCACTGGCAGGGTGGGGAAGGCGAGCGCATCCCGGCCTATGCCACACGTGTGGTGCAGGACGAGAAGACATTGATCTTTTCTGCTCAAGTGTGGGCTCCCGAGCAAACCTATGAGTTCAAGGTCAAGGACTTTGTGCCCAATGTGAAGCCGTTACTCATCTATGAGTGCCATATCGGCATGGCCCAGAACCGCGAGGGCGTGGGCACCTACGAGGAGTTCCGCGTGAATGTGCTGCCGCGCATTGTCGCCGACGGCTATAATGCCATCCAGATCATGGCCATCCAGGAGCACCCCTACTATGGCTCCTTCGGCTACCATGTGTCGAGCTTCTATGCAGCCTCATCCCGTTTCGGCACCCCCGAGGAGTTGAAGCACCTCATCGATGACGCCCATGCCGCAGGCGTGGCCGTTATCATGGATATTGTCCACTCTCATGCTGTGAAAAACGAGGTCGAGGGCCTGGGCTGCTTTGACGGTACGGGTGACCTATATTTCTATGGAGACGACAAGCGCGAACATCCCGCTTGGGATTCCCTGTGTTTTGATTATGGCAAGAACGCTGTGTTGAACTTCCTGTTGTCGAACTGCAAGTTCTGGTTAGAGGAGTACAAGTTTGACGGTTTCCGCTTCGACGGCGTGACCTCGATGCTGTACTACAGCCACGGTCTGGGACAGGCATTTGGCAGCTATGATGACTATTATAACGGCGGCGAGGACACCAATGCCATCACTTACCTCACCCTGGCCAACGTGCTTATCCATGACATCAATCCCCATGCCATCACTATCGCCGAGGAAATGAGCGGTATGCCCGGACTGGCGCGCACTTTCAAGGACGGCGGCATCGGCTTTGACTATCGCATGGCCATGGGCATCCCCGACTACTGGATCAAGACCATCAAGGAACGCAAGGATGAGGACTGGAAACCCACGTCCATATTCTGGGAGCTGACCAACCGGCGCGCTGACGAAAAGACCGTCTCCTATGCCGAGAGCCATGATCAGGCCCTCGTGGGTGACAAGACCATCATTTTCCGCCTCATTGACAAGGAGATGTACTGGCACATGATGACTGATGACCATGACGGCACTGTGGACCGCGGCATGGCGTTGCACAAGTGGCGCCTACCTCAACTTCATGGGCAACGAGTGGGGACATCCCGAGTGGATTGACTTCCCCCGTGAGGGTAACGGCTGGAGCTACAAGTATGCCCGCCGTCAGTGGGACCTCGTGGACCGCAAGGATTTGAAATACCAGTTCCTCAACAACTGGGATAACGACATGATTCACCTTATCGGCGGAGTCAAGAACTTCCAGCAACTGCCCGTGCGCAAGCTTTGGGATAAGGATGATGACCAGGTGCTCGCCTATATGCGCGGTGACCTCGTGTTCGTGTACAACTTCAGCCCCACCCAGTCCCATGTCGATTATCCTATGCTGGCTCCTGAGGGCGAATATCAGGGCGTGTTTGACAGTGACGATGCCCGTTATGGCGGTTATGGCAATATCGACAGCAAGGTAAATCACCTGACTGAGCATGACGGCCTGTATGCCGATGCCCACTTGGGATGGCTCAAGCTCTATCTGCCCGCCCGCAGCGCCCAGATATTGCGGCTCAAGGCGCCCAAACGCAAGCCTGCCACCAAGCCAAAGGCATCGACGCCCAAATCAAAAAAATCTGCCAAATAAGGCAGATTTTTTTTGTTTTATCGCAAAAATCACTACCTTTGTAAAAGGTGTATTGAATCTCCAAGCCTTTAATTATTTATTATCATAAAACCTAAGAGACAATGAAAACGAGAACGACTTTTTTTACCATTAGGCGGTTTATGGCCCTGGCAATGCTATTGCTGGGAATCGTTACATCGTCTTGGGCCGGCAATTTCAATTTGCCCGAAGTTGCCGATGTGAATGATGTTTTTGCCGCTCCCGCAGTATTTAAGGCCGGGGCGCAGGCTCCGCAGTTTACCCTTCAACCTGTAACTGTGGGCGATGTTAACCGTGACGGAACGATGAACATCACTGACATGACCGAACTGATTGATGCTTTGCTCTCAAATGATACTTATGGCATCAATGGTGATGTTGACGGTGACGGGAATGTGAATATCGGCGATGTGACCGACTTGATTGACAGGCTGCTGTCCGGAACCGTCGAAACCCGTATGGGAACTGGAGAACTGGCTAGTGCGATGAATAACATCTACAGGATGTTGCGCACGGCCGGTTGGTCAGTAACAGGCAATACCCATCAGGCTTTTGGTATTCTTGCCCATACGTTGGCTGCCGAGGTCATGGGCGATGACATGATTATGGGTGCTCAGGGTTCGGGATGGTTCTGGTTTGACGCTGCCTACAATGTAAAGTCGCGTTATGTTTACCTCTCATGGCGCAGTTATGACCTGTGGAATACCTACTACACTTGCATTGCCGAGGCCAACAGCATTATCTCCCAGAAAAACAATATCACTGGTTCGACTGACTTAGTGAACTATTATGTGGGCCAGGCATACGCCCTGCGTGCCTATAGCTATTTTATGCTCTCGCAGTGGTTTGCCCGCACCTATAAGGGCCATGAGAGTGATCCCTGTGTGCCCCTGTTCACAGGCACCGCCTTTAACGGCTCGACAGGTCAGCCCCGTGCCACCGTCACCCAGGTCTATTCCCAGATCAATAGTGATATTTCGCAAGCTGTCAGTCTGTTGCAGGGTAAAGATCAGTTGCAGCCCGATCACATCGGCTATGCCGTGGCTCTGGGTCTTCGAGCCCGCATCGCTCTGGTTAAGGAGGACTGGGTTACTGCCTATAACTCGGCTGTCAGTGCAATCAGTGCCAGTGGCAAGAGCATCCTCGAGGTTCCCTCGTTCGTGGGTGTTAACAACGCCCGTGCCGGCAATGTGATGTGGGGTGCCGAGATTCCTAACGCCCAGTCGGGCCAGTATGCTTCGTTCTTCTCGCATGTGGACGCTTTTGGTGGTCAAACTTCAGCTTATGCCCAGCGTGCACCCAAGCAGATTTCAAAATGGTTGTATAACAAGATGAGCGATAATGACGCCCGTCTCGCTTGGTGGGATCCCAACAGTAGTTATAGCACTGGAGGATATGTCACCCAGAAGTTTAAAATGAGGGAAGGTTCCTTGTCTGGAGGCGATTACATCTACATGCGTGTCGAGGAGATGTACCTCACCGCCGCCGAAGCTGCTTGTCGTCGAGGCCAGACCACTTTGGCCAAGAATTACCTCAATCAGCTGATGACCAAGCGTGTTCCCGGTTACACCTGCAACAAGACAGGTACGTCATTGGGTGCGCTCACGACCACCGAGACGGGCTCGTTGTTGGAGGAAATCCTGTTGCAGCGCCGCATCGAGCTGTGGGGCGAGGATGGCCGCATCTACACTATCCGTCGTTTGCGCCAGGGCTTTGAGCGTACCGACGAGTACGAATGGCCATCGGCATTGCTGCTAAAAAGCCGTTCGCTGCAAGATCCTGAGAGTTATCCTTGGGTCATGACCATACCGTTGGCGGAGTTCATTGGTAATCCCAATATGATCTTCACTTATGACCAGAACCCGTTGGACGATTATGCTGAAACTCCTGCTACTGGCCCGCAGAACGTTTCTTTTGTCCAGGCAATACAAGAGGAGCAGACACCTAGCGTGACTAAAAATGTTGATGTGCCCATCAAGCGCGCGACCAGTCAAGGCTCTTACTATGCTCAAGTAAACATTCGTTATTCAAATGATATGTCGCCCAATGGTGGCACTGCTACCAGAATGGTGCATTTTGCTGACGGTGAAAGCGAGACTGTAGTTGCGGTTTCCACTAATGATATGGAACTCGGTCATGATTATTATGTGGATTTGACCCTCTCTGATTATGATGTCGCCAATTCCAGTCCCTCGTTGGGCTCCACAATCACATCAACAAGGGTCATCGTCCACTGCAAGAACGGAAGTGCCGCCGGACAGAAAATCTCGTTTACC